>DATKIS010000432.1:0-3196 GCA_035543975.1 Pyrinomonadaceae bacterium | reverse complement strand
GGGTGGTGGCGATTACCAGCCGTCATCGTGAAAATGCAGAGGCCGTCGCCAGGGAGTTTGGGATAGCTAACGTGGCGACAGACTGGCGCGAGCTGGTCCAGCGCGAGGATGTTGATCTGGTAAGCGTGGTCACGCCGCCGGCCACTCACCTGGAGATCACGTTGGCCGCGCTCGAACGCGGGAAGGCGGTGCTTTGTGAAAAGCCGATGGCCATGAACGCCGATGAAGCCAGGCGAATGACCGAGCGAGCGCAAGAGGCGCAAGTGCTGGCATTGATCGATCATGAACTACGGTTCTTGAATAGCCGCCGAAAAATGCGGGCGATGTTGAACGACGGCGCTATCGGAGTCGTCCGTCACAGCAATTATGTTTTTCGTTCAGATTATCGCGGGGTGTTGGAGCGCGCCTGGGATTGGTGGTCGGATGAAAAGATGGGTGGCGGTACGCTCGGCGCGATTGGTTCCCATGTAGTCGACTCTTTTCGCTGGTTGCTCGGTACCGAAGTAAGTGCAGTGTGCGGCATGCTCTCCACCCACGTGGCGCAACGTCCCGTTAAAGGGCGGACTTCCGGGGCTGATGGTCCGGATGCCGAGCCCGGTGGGCAGATGCGTCCGGTAACCACAGATGACGAAGCCAAGCTGATGTTCCGTTTTGCCGAGTCGCAGTTAACCAAGGGCACTACCGGGTCAGCATCGTTATCAGTCGTCGAATCGGGAAAACATCTAAACCAGCTGGAGGTTTATGGAAGCAAAGGCGCGCTGATGGTGGAGGAAACTGGAGAACTCTGGCACTCGCCGGCCGGTTCAGGGGCCTGGCAAGCTGTGGACGTAGGGCGTGATGAAATAGCCCCGGGCATGCGCGAAGCGAGTTGGTCAAGCGGCTTCACTGCTTTTGCGTCCGCGATAGTTAAAGCACTCAGGGACGGCCAACAAACCGTGCCGGGAGCAGCGACATTCGAAGACGGCTATCGTGTCCAGCTGGTACTGGACGCAGCCCGCGCCTCGAATCAGAGCGGTTGCTGGCAGCAGATCGAGGGGCGGTAGGTAGAGAAGGCAGAACGCTGAAGGCAGAACGCAGAAAGTTGGACATCTTGGTCTTCCTGCTGCCTGCTGCCTGCTCCTGCCCCCTGTTCCTATTTCTTCGTTGCCTTCTCCGTTCCGGTCTTCGTTCCCCCGTAGCCGCCCCAAATGCCCTCAAGGTTTCCGTCTGGCTGAACTTGATAAGCTACAAACGCGCACCTTGCGCCGCCAATACCGACGGAAACATTGGTGCCTTGCTTGACCCCAAAACCCGAGGCGCTGTTGCTCCAGTCAAACTTATAGCCGCCTCCTAAAGGCGCGACTGCCAGCGTCGCCTTGTAGCCCGAGCCGTCAGGATTCTTTCCGGTAGCGTCGTAGTTGCCGGGTAGACCCGAGCCACCGGTGCGCACCGCCTTTTCGGTACCACTCTCATTCACACCCCAGTAACCCCATTTGCCGTCGAGCGTGTCGTCGCCGACCAACTCATAATTCACCACTCCGCAGCCTTTGCCCTCGCTGCCCGGGGTGAAAGCCACCGCCACGACATTGCCGTTTGGCACGCCCACACCGTCGTATTGCGTGCCGGCATTCCAGCGAAACTGGTAGACGTCGCCGCGCTTAATCACGGCCAGCTCACCACGGTATGGACTGCCATTCTCATTGGTGCCTTCAACTCGATAACTACCGGCAATGTCGGGTGTGGTTGTGGGCGCAGTGTGGCTGGTATTGCCACTGTTCTGATTCGTGCTCGTTAACGGTTTGGGCGCGTCGCCGCCGGATTTATTACAACCTAAAACGCAGGCCACTAAAAGGGCCAGGGCAGTCAGGGTACCTGGCCATGAATTCGTTTCCATTGGGGGGGGCTCCTCTTTGCCTCCAAGCTATTAGTCCAGTTGAATCGTCCGGCTATATAAGTCAACGGGTCTGTCTTGTCAACGTTTTTGCTTGTGACAATGGCGGGTGTAAAGCAAACTGTTAGTTTGCTACTGAGTTAAGTTGCCACTACCGCAGATCGCAAACTAACAGTTTGCTTTACATCGGAGACGCAAACTAGCCGTTTGCTTTACAGAGTTCGAGTCAACTGGTCCTGGCGCAATGGCCGCAAATACGTCCCGGAAGCAACAATCACGAAACGGAGGCCGCGGAGTTCGTGTCGGTGTTGACACCGGCGGGACCTTTACCGACTTCGTGTTTGAAGCAGATGGCCGGCTGCAAATATTCAAGGTTGCTTCAACTCCCGCCGATCCTTCTCACGCCATACTCCAGGGCCTCAGGCGTATCGCCGAAACCGCGCACATCAGTCTGAACGAACTTGAAGTGGCCCATGGTACGACCGTCGGCACCAACGCACTCTTGCAACGTCGCGGCGCCCGTACGGCGCTGGTCACCACCAGGGGCTTCGAAGATGTGCTCGAGATTGGCCGGCAGGCGCGGCCTGAACTCTACAATCTGAACGCAGTGAAGCCGTCGCCACTCGTACCTGACAAGTTGCGCTTTGGTGTAAATGAACGAGTCAGCGCCGCCGGAGAAGTACTCGAGTCGATCGACGATGGCCAGCTCGGTGATTTATTGAAGAAGCTCAGGAAAGCCAAGGTCGATTCCGTAGCCATCTGCCTGCTGTTCTCCTATGCCAATAGCTCGCATGAGAAACGACTATCGCAGGCGCTGGCGGCGCTCAACGTTCCTTTGTCTGTGTCCCATCAGATTCTTCCTGAGTATCGAGAGTTTGAGCGAACCTCGACCGTAGCCATCAATGCTTACCTCCAACCTTTGATGGGTCGTTATCTGAATCGCCTCGCCCAAGACATGCGCCAACTGCGGGTAATGCAGTCTTCGGGCGGCAGCATTTCCGCGGCCGTAGCTGCGCAGGAGCCGGTCCGCACGATTCTTTCGGGACCAGCCGGCGGGGTCGTGGGTGCGCTCCTGACCGCCAGAGCAGCCGGTTTTGAAAAGATTATTACCTTCGACATGGGCGGCACTTCGACGGATGTGGCGCTGTGTGAACGCGACGGTTTGCGGATGACGAGTGAGGCTGCGGTGGCTGGACTGCCGGTGGCGGTGTCCGTCATGGATATCCACACCGTCGGCGCCGGCGGCGGTTCGATTGCGAGAGTCGACGAAGGCGGTTCACTGCGAGTGGGTCCCGAATCGGCGGGGGCAGATCCTGGTCCGGCCTG
>DATKIS010000431.1:0-3693 GCA_035543975.1 Pyrinomonadaceae bacterium | reverse complement strand
GCTGGGCTATTTTCATTCGTCCCTAACGCGGACTGAGACAAAGTACTTTTGGGCAGCTGACAGGGGGAAGTGATTTCCTTACTTCTCGCTGGGGGCGGTCACGAAACCCGCGCGGTGTCCATCATCGGGCGCGTCCCAAATGACAGTAATCTTGTCGACCGCCACGAAACAGGTTTTCTCGTCGCTGTCCTTCAAGTGTAAAACGCCACCTTCAACCTTCAACACTTCGCCCCGAAGGCTGCACGAACCACTACAAAGAACGTCGACTCTTTTGCCAATCATCGCGGCCAGTAATTCGTTCATTTCATTACTCGTCCTTACTATCTCTAAAAGTTATCTTCACCAGCGGAATGACGTCGGGGTCATTCTGTTGTCCGCGTTCAAACTCAATCAGATCGTAGTAGGCGCACCTGGGAGTGTTGGGAAACTCGCGACAGGTTCCCGGCCGCGCGTGATAGATCGTGCACTTTCGCGTTTCCTGATTGAGGAACATGCAGGCCTGTCCAAATAGACGGTCCGACCGTCGCCTCAGGATCCGTTCCTTACCCCAGAGCTTGGTAAACCGCTGACTGGCAACTTCGGGCGCAATACTAAAATGCGCCGCCAGTCGTTTGATGTCGCGGGGAGTGACCTGAACCCGATCATAAATCGAGCAGCAGTAAGCGACGCATTTATCGCAGTCATACTTGAGTGGCTTAAGAGCAGCAGCCGGTGTTAGCCCCACGTGATACCTTTCTCTGACAAAGCGTCGTTTTATTTGGTCGTCAACGTCTGAGTGAAATCAAACACGCAATCAATCCATTCTCAGCGCCGCTTCGATTTCTCGTATTCCGAGACCAGCAGCGCCATAAACTCCGCCCGGTGATCATAGAGTCGCTTTGGAGTGCGCGGTTTATGCCTGGCCAGAGCATAGGCCGTTATGATCGGAAGCGCCACCGTGGAATCAACGTAACAGACGACCGCGTCTGGCAGCCGATCAGGATCCACTTTGCCCCACGACACGGCTTCACCCGGCGTGGCTCCGGACAGTCCGCCAGTGTCCGGCCGAGCGTCAGTCACTTGTAGAAAATAATCATGGCCCCGCTCGTCGATGCCCAGCACCTCCTGAATTTGTGGTTCAGTTTGCAAGAGGAAGTTTTTGGGTGATCCGCCACCGAGAATGAAGCACGCCGAGAGTCCGGGCTTCTTCTGGCTACGGCCCCTGCCCGCCACTTTCGCTTTGACTGCATTCCGTTTTGCGGCCAATACGATCGCGGCAGTTTCGTTCACATCCAACGACGGGTCAAACGCCAGCTTGTTTCCCTGAAGAGCTTTTGCGGCTACGTTCATGCCGATAGACGAGTCGCCCGGCGATGAGGTGTAAATCGGCACGCCGTATTCGTAAGCAACACCAAGCAGTGATTTGTCTTTCAACCCCAGCTTCAGTTCGCGCTCGCGTACATAACGCCCGGCCAGGTAATGAAACTCAGCCGTGGACATGGTCTTTTGAAACTCGGCTCCCGTAATGACCTTGCGGAAGAAGGCGTCGGTATTCAACAGTACTGAGTAGTCGAAGAAGATGTCATAGATACGAACCACTTCTTCTTCGCGCAAAACGATGTCGGAGGTTGACGCATTGCCCTGGTGCATCTTGAGTCCGATACCAAAGTGCGTGTCGTGATACAGATTGGCCCCGGTAGAGATAATCCAATCGACAAAGCCCGCTTTGATCAATGGAATAAGCGCTGAGATTCCCAGACCTGCCGGAGTGAGCGCGCCGGTGAGAGAGAGCCCTACGGTCACCTCAGGTTCGAGCATCTTGCTGGTGAAGAGTTGACAGGCCTCACGCAAGCGCGCGCCGTTATAGGCGATAAACGACTCATCGACCAATTCGGCCAGCGTGGTGTTCGGCGTTATCGGCGCCGGATCGATTCTTCGGCCCTTAAGAAACTTACTCGTTCGTTTTGCCATTTTCTCGATTGCTTCCCGTCAAAAGTAATCTACTCAGCACTTCAATACGGGGGTGTCAAAATTTTCGATCTCTGTGGCGTCTCTGTGGCGTCTCTGTGGCCGCACCGAGAAAAACAAGGCTTCAGTGTGCCTGGCCCATTTCGCTCGAGTCTATGGCCGCCCGCTTTACTCGCAGGCGACCAATCCGACGCTCATCAGCTTCCAACACTTCCACCTCGAGGCCGCGAAAGGTGAGACGTTCCCCCGGGGGCGGCACCTTGCCCGATTCGCTGATCACGAGACCGGCAATAGTCGTAAAGTCGTCAGTCTCGATCTCCATGTCAAACAGGCGTTCAATCTTGCCGATCTCAGTTGAGCCAACTACCTCATAGCAATCCTCGCCTTGCTCCACGATGTCTTCCAACTCTTCACCGGCGATGTCTTCATCCTCGATCTCGCCCACAATCTCTTCCAGAATGTCTTCAACCGTAACCAACCCGGAGACGCCGCCGTATTCGTCGACTACCATCGCGAGTTGCACGTGGGCCTTTTGCATCTCTTCAAGGAGATCCGCGACTGCCTTAGTTTCAGGGACAAAGTAGACAGGGCGAACCAGATTGGCAATGGGCCCATCTTCGTTGTCCTCGGCCGCCCACCGCTCCAGTAAATCGCGCACGTAGATCAGACCTTCAACGTTGTCGATTTGTTCGCGGTACACGGGCAGGCGTGAATACTTGGATTCAATCATGACATCGCGTGCCTCCCGGATGGTGGCGCCGACGGGCACGGCTACGATATCGGGACGAGGAGTCATCACTTCGCTAACGTAGGTATCACCAAACTCGAGGATCGAATGAATTAACTCACCCTCTTCCTCCTCCAGTATTCCTTCGGCCTCGCCCACTTCGATCAAAGCCTGAATATCATCTTCCGTGTCCTGCTCCTCGTCGTCTCCGCCATTCTCGAGTTCCTGCTCTTTCCGGCGCGAGCGGTCAAACAGGCGATGGAAGGGATCGGCGGCAAAAGCCATTAACGGCAGCAACGGACGAATTACCGGCAGCAGGAACAAGAGGGTCCCTTCCGGATCGCGAGTTGAGAGTAATAAAGGTACGAGTTGACGAAAGATACCGGCCAGCACCAAACCACCCAGCAGTCCAACTAATACAAAGCGCCGGTTCTGAAACAGTGTTAGCGAAATCGACGTTACCAGGACGGCCACTACGACCAGCAGAATCTGAATCGTAGCCGAGATGGCGAAGCTGAACCGGGGCCGGTTACTGAGAACTTGTTTGAGGAAAATTGACGAGCGCGATTTCGAACGCTCTTCCGCTTCGGTAATGAGCCGGCGCAGACCTACATCGCTCAGCTGGCCAAACGCCATGTCGACGGTCGCGAGCAAAGACAATCCAATCAGAAGCAGGATGGTCAGGATGATTTCAATCTGCATTTAAGGGTAAATAGTAAATGGTAAATGGTGAATAGGAAAATAGCGGGGAAGAGCGGAGGAAGATTTTCCATATATCATTTGACATTTCTCATTGGCCATTGCTTTCGAACATTTCTTTCGTTGGTTAGAAATGGCACTTGTGCCCCGTCAGGCGGAGAAGTCCCCTTCCAACCGATTTGATCTGGAACTGCCGATGCCGCGATGACAAATGAGAACTGTCAAATGATATATGGAAAATCTCCTGCTGCTGCTCCTAGATCCGAAGCTTGCGCCGCAGCCTCATCTCGAGTCGATTCATTTCACCCTTGTCACTTGAA
>DATKIS010000430.1:0-5399 GCA_035543975.1 Pyrinomonadaceae bacterium | reverse complement strand
CCACTAGACTGAATGTCTCGCATCATCACCGCCATCATCTTCCTCCCGATCCTGATCGCCTCCATTCTGATTTCATCGTTGCAACCGCTCTTCGTTCTAATTGCAGCGGCGGCGATGGTGCTGGGGTTGTACGAGTTTTATCTGCTGGCGGCGAAGAAGGGAATCAAGGCTGACGCCGCCGCAGGTTATCTCGCTTCGGTGGCCCTGTTTGTAATCTTCTATTTCGCAACTCCTAATCCCGGACAGGATCGTCTCGACCTGCAAAGCCTGGTCATCGTGCTACTCATTCTGACCGTTGGAACGCTGATCGCAGCTACTCTCCGCGGCGGCACGTTTGAGAAAATGATCGCTTCGGTAGGAACCACAATCCTGGGCGTGCTCTACGTCGTGTTGCTTGGCGGGCACCTGGTCGCATTGCGGACGGGATTTTCTCAGGTTGTCTCCGCGCACCTGTTGTCCTTCTTCTTCCTGGTGCTAATGGGATCAGACATCGGGGCTTACTACGTGGGCAGGACCCTCGGTAAGCACAAGCTCGCGCCGAAGATTAGTCCGGGGAAAACCTGGGAGGGTGTGGCTGGTGGTGTGGTGGCTGGACTGGCTCTCGCGACCGTCGCTCATTTTTGGTTTTTCAAGGAACTACCGCTTAAGTGGGCGCTTCCTCTGGCGGTGGTCATGATTGGCTTGGGAATCCTGGGAGACCTGACTGAGAGCGCTTTGAAACGCGGCGCCGGGGCCAAGGACGCCGCGAAAATCCTGCCCGGACATGGTGGCGTGCTGGATCGGCTGGATAGCTTGCTCTTCAATGCGCCGCTCCTCTACTATTTTGCGCATCTCTACTTTAGTATTCACGTTGTTCAGCCATGACTACCAAGAAAATAGTAATTATTGTTGGGGCAATTGTGCTGGTGCTCGGGTTAATCGTAGTGATTGTTGCGGGGGGCATCATAGGGATAGTTTTTTATTCGATTGGCACGAGTGAAGCAGCGCAGACGGCCAAAACCTTTTTGAAAGCCAATGAGCGATTGAAAAATGACATTGGTGAGGTAAAGGATTTTGGCAGCCTGGTCACTGGAAGTGTCAATGTCGAGAATAGCAGCGGCAAGGCGACTATCAACCTGAAGGTGATCGGCGAACGGCAGACGGTGAATGCCAGCGTCGAACTGATCTATAGAAACGGCCAACCGTGGCGAGTGACAGCCGCGACCTACCAGAATGACAACGGTGAAACTATCGAACTGCTCAATCCCTTCCAGGGTCGTATACTCCTCCCGAAACTTTTCTTAAAGGTCGCAGCCTAAATGGCCGCCAATATGAAACCTAAAGGCATTTCGATACTCGGCTCTACCGGGTCGATCGGCTGCAACACGTTGCGAGTTGTCGAGTCGCTGGGAGGCGAAGGCTTTCGAGTCGTGGCGTTGGGTGCTGGCCACAATGTAGAAATCCTGGCAGACCAAATCGCCATCCATTTGCCCGAGTTGGTTTCGGTTGAAACCGAGGAAGTCGCGCACGATTTGCGCGCGCGGCTTTTCGCACGAAACGTCGATCTCCCGCGCATCGTTATCGGCGAGCAGGGGTTGATTGAAGTGGCGACGCACGAACAGGCCGATTGCGTTGTTTCGGCTACCGTCGGCGCAGTCGGGTTTTTACCCACGCTGCGCGCGCTGGAAGCAGGAAAGCGAGTGGCGCTGGCCAATAAAGAAACGCTGGTGATGGCTGGCGAGCTGATGACGCGGGCCGCGCTTGCCTCCGGGGCTGAGTTGTTGCCCGTCGATTCCGAGCACAATGCACTTCATCAGTGCCTGCGTGGCGAACAGCGTTCAGAAGTGCGCCGGATAGTTTTGACGGCGTCTGGGGGACCTTTCCGTACCAAGACCAGGAAGCAAATGCAGGAATCGACTGTGGCCGAAGCGCTGCGCCATCCCACCTGGAACATGGGCGCGAAAATCACCATCGATTCTGCCACCTTGATGAACAAAGGACTCGAGGTGATTGAGGCCCACTGGCTTTTCGGGTTCTCCGCGGATCAAATAGACATCGTGGTGCATCCGGAGTCGGTGGTTCATTCAATGATTGAACTCGTGGATGGCTCGGTAATCGCTCAGCTGGGTGTAACTGATATGCGTCATGCGATTCAATATGCACTGACCTATCCGGAGCGGCACTCGTCTGAACTGCCGCCGCTCGATTTGACCGCCCTCTCCGCACTCCATTTCGAAGCTCCAGACCCCGAACGATTCCCCTGCATTTCGCTGGCGTATCGCGCGTTGCGTGAGGGAGGCACCTTACCAGCTGCCATGAACGCGGCAAACGAGGAAGCGGTGAAGGCATTCATCGACGAGCGTATCAGCCTCATCGATATCGCGAGCGTGATCGAGGCTGTGATGGATGCCCATGAGACTCAACCCGCTACAGAGCTCGCGGCAATACTCGATGCCGACAGTTCAGCCCGTTTGGCGGCCGCAGCCGAGATTGGAAAACTAAGCAAACCCGCGCCGTTGCTTGCCAAAACGTGAAAATAGACCAAAAGGTCTCATTTGTGTTCGTTTGTGTAATCTCGTGGATCGAGTAGGTCCGATCCTGAATGCGGGATCCACGAAAGTAAACGAACGAACACGGAACAAACCTCAAACCATTCTGGCCGGCACGACGGCAGGAGCTGCAGTAACGGTCTCCAATCAAAAGCAGCATTTCGAAATCCGATCAACGAGATATCCACGCGAAACTACGGTTTGACGTGCCCGAAGTGGCCGCGTAAACTCGATCCTCGGCAACCTGGATAGCGGCTTTTGAGTCTAAACCGTCCGTGTATTGGGCAATAGATAAGGATGAGATTTCATAGATGACTGTGATAACTGGGATTCTGGCGTTTATTCTAATTCTGGGCGCGGCGGTCGTTATTCATGAGTTCGGCCACTTCATTGTTGCAAAGCTCTTCAAGATTCGGGTGGAGACTTTTTCGGTCGGCTTTGGTCCACGTCTATTTGGTAAGAAGTGGGGCCACACCGATTACCGCGTTTCTGCCATACCCCTCGGCGGTTATGTAAAACTGGGCGGCGACGAGTCCAACGCTCCCCTCGAAGGCGAAGGCGCCACCGACATTCCACCTCAGGAGATGTTCAATCTCCGGCCACGTTGGCAGCGAATCCTGGTCGCGCTCGCGGGACCGGTAATGAACATGATCACTGCCCTGATGATTCCGCTGGTTGGGGCCATGATGTATGGCGTGCCAGTGACGCCTGCGCCGGTTGTTAGTTACGCCCCGGCGGGAGGCGCAGCGCAGAAGGCTGGGTTGCAGCCCGGCGACCGCGTCGTCGCGTTTAATGGGACTGAGAATCCGGACTGGGACACTATTCGTGGGGATGCGTTGCTCGCCCACGGACAGTCTTTATCAATCGTGGTTGACCGCAATGGTCAGCGCATACCTCTAACGATAACTCCAAGCACTCGGACGGACCAGGGAGAGACCTTCGGGGATCTCGATTTGGTTCCTGACAATGGCGGGTATCCGGTTGTTATTCGCGATGTTTCGAAGGATGGTCCGGCAGCGGAGGCCGGCATTACCGTCGGCGATCGAGTGCTGGCAGTCAACGGGCAAACAGTACGCAGCGCCGAGCACATTACTAACTTTGTGAGGGAGCACCGTTCGCAGCCAATTACGCTCACCATCGAGCGCAATGGAGAAAAGAAAGACATCACCGCCACTCCGCGGCGCCTGGATGGGATTGAACGCCTGGGCATTGGTCCGGCAGATGATTTTCCCCTGCAGCGAACCAGCCTCGGAGCTGCCGCAGCTTATGCCCTTCGAACTAATCTCCAGATCTTGCGTCTAACTGGGAAAGCACTTGGACAGGTTTTTACGGGACAGCGGTCGCCGCAAGACACGTTTTCCGGACCCGTCGGAATCTATAATGTGGCCAAAACTTCAGTGGAACGATATGGCTGGGGTGGATTTTTCACGACCCTCGCATTCCTGAGCCTGAATCTGGGAGTCTTCAATCTCCTGCCGATTCCGGTGCTCGATGGAGGCGCTATATTTCTGCTTTTGATTGAAGGCTTGCTGGCAATGGTCGGATTGAAGCTTTCAATGCGAGTGCGCGACCGTATACAGCAGGTTGGTTTTGTAATGGTCCTGCTGTTAATGGTCTTTGTGATTACCAACGATCTTTTGAAGCAGGCGTCAATCTGGCGAGGCGGAAGCACTCCCCCCGCAGCGTCGACACCGGCGAAATAGGAAAGAATAATAGGTCCCATAAGAGCTATGAGACCGATTGGTCCTATTGACCTTGGCCGCATTTGACTATGAGAAAGACCAAACCAGTTCAGATCAAGAACGTTCAAGTTGGCGGTGGCGCTCCCGTGGCGATCCAGTCGATGACCAAAACCGACACCGCTGACGTGGGCCAAACCGTCGCCCAGATTGAAGAGATGGTGCGCGCCGGCTGCGAGATTGTTCGTTTGGCCGTGCCGAATGATGAGGCGGCTATCGCCTTGAAAGAGATTCGCAAGCGGGTACCTGACGTTCCGCTGGTCGCTGATATCCACTTCCATTACAAGTTGGCGTTGTTGGCTCTCGAGGCAGGCATCGATAAGCTCCGGCTCAATCCGGGCAACATCGGCAAACACGAACGAATCGTCGAAGTCGTGCGCGCGGCGCAGGCCCAGAAGGTGCCGATTCGTATTGGGGTTAACGGCGGTTCGTTGGAAAAGGACCTGCTGAAGAAGTATGGGACGGCTACGCCGGAGGCGATGGTTGAGTCCGCAATGCGCCACATCCAGATTCTCGAAGATCTGGATTTTACCGACACCATTATTTCACTCAAAGCTTCCGACGTGCATCGGACCGTAGCCGCCTACCGCCTCCTGGCTGAGAAGGTTGACTACCCGTTCCACCTGGGCGTGACTGAGGCCGGGACAGCCTTCGGCGGGACGATCAAGTCGTCAATCGGCATGGGCATACTCCTGCACGAGGGCATTGGGGACACGATTCGCGTTTCCCTGGCCGCTGAGCCGCAGGAAGAGGTGCGCGTGGCCTGGGAGATTGTGAAGTCGCTGGGACTGCGAACGCGTGGCGTGACTGTGGTCGCTTGTCCAACCTGCGGGCGCCTGGACGTCGAGAATTTCGTGGAGATTGTTACTGAGATTGAACGCCGCCTGGCCCACGTGGAGGAGCCGCTGCACCTCTCGATTATGGGTTGTGCGGTCAACGGACCCGGCGAAGCGCACGATTCGCAACTAGGCGTTACCTTTGGCCGCGGGGTCGGCATGATCTTCAAGGACGGCGTGCCCATGCGCAAAGTTGCCGGGGAAGATATTGTCGAGGCTTTCGTGATGGAGACTGAGAAGCTGCTCGGTGAACTGGCGGCGAAGAAGGTAGTCGCCGCCCAACCAGAGCTGGTGAG
>DATKIS010000429.1:0-3995 GCA_035543975.1 Pyrinomonadaceae bacterium | reverse complement strand
CAAATCAGAGCTTGCTTGAACTGACGCCGGAGAAACGCATCGCGGAATACATGACTGAGTCCAATTCCACGAAGCTAGGAGCTGAAACCATCAGCCGGGGCGGAAGCAGGATGGAGGCAGCCTCGGCAACACTGGAAGGTTCGACTGAACCCGCCCGGGCGGCTGCTGCAGGCGTCGGAGTCCGCACCGCAACTGTGGCTGAGGGGCGCGCAGCGCGTCGCTCAATCTCCCCCGGTTCGCGCGGCACGACGGCCCTTGACGACGAGGAACCGGAAATTGAAGAGATGGTAAAGGGTGTATCGGTTGTACGGCCGAAAGGTGAAGCACCCGCAACCGGCAAGTTACCCTTCGACGCTGACCGCGTAAAGAGAGTCTCGTACAGCGACTACTCGATGCCGCCTCTCGAGTTTCTGAATGAGGCGCCGCCCCACAGTGAGCAAGCAGATGCTGAACTACTGGGCTTGGCAACCCGACTAGCTGAGAAATGCAAAGAGTTCAATGTCACCGGTCAGATCAAACACATCTGTCCCGGCCCCGTGGTTACCACATACGAGTTCAAACCAGACCCAGGCGTCAAATACTCGCGCGTAGTTTCCCTCGTGGACGATCTCTGCCTGGCGCTCAAAGCGGAATCCATCCGCATCGACCGGATGCCCGGCAAGCCGCACGTCGGTATCGAGGTACCAAATCCTCGCCGCGAAACAATTTTCCTCCGAGAAGTAATTGAGTCTCGCGCCTTTCGCGAGTCTGGCTCCAAACTCACCATCGCCCTTGGCAAAACTATTGACGGACTTAACTATGTCGCCGACCTGGCGAAGATGCCCCATCTGCTAATCGCCGGCACCACAGGCGCGGGCAAGTCTGTGGGAGTCAACGCGCTAATTGTTTCCATCCTTTACCGCGCCCGGCCTGACGAAGTTAAGTTTATTCTCATCGACCCCAAGCGCCTTGAATTAGGGCTGTACGCCGATATTCCGCATCTTGCTACCCCGATAATCACAGATCCTAAAGTGGCCTCTCGCTCGCTAAAGTGGGCGGTTAAGGAGATGGAGCAGCGTTACAAGGATCTCGCCGGTTGGGGCGTAAGGAACATCGACGGTTACAACACGGAGATCATGCGGCGCAATCTCGTGAGGGAATATGACGAGAAAGGCGAACCGCACAAGCCGTTGCCCTACATAGTCATCATAATCGACGAACTCGCCGACTTGATGATGACGTCCGGGCGCGAGGTGGAGGAATCAATCACCAGGCTGGCGCAAATGGCCCGGGCAGTGGGCATCCACCTGGTACTCGCCACCCAACGCCCCTCGGTGGATGTTATTACCGGCTTAATCAAGGCAAACTTCCCTTCCCGTATCTCTTTCCGCGTTTCGTCCAAAGTGGATTCGCGCACGATTATCGACACCAATGGCGCTGAGCATCTGCTCGGTCGTGGTGATATGTTGTTTTTACCGCCAGGAACCTCGCGTCTGATTCGCGTTCACGGTGCCTACATCGATGAAACTGAGATTGGCCGCATCGTTAATCACGCGAAAGCCCAGGGCCAGCCTGAATATAACGAAACGATTACTCAGTCGGACGAAGAAGCGCTCGGCCTTGAAGAGGGCAGTGGAGAGCACGACGAGCTTTTTGAAGAGGCATTGAGGATTTGCGTAGAAATGAAGCGGGCATCTACCTCGGTGCTGCAGCGGCGTCTGCGAATTGGCTACGGTCGGGCGGCTGCAATCCTGGACAAAATGGAACGCGAAGGACTGATCGGCCAAGCTGATGGTTCCCGTCCGCGTCCAGTGCTCGGTCGCGCCTACGAACTGGTCGCGCAATGGGATGAAGGCGGCGGCGACATCCAGTAGTTTTTCAAACTCGCTTCGATACTGCCGGCCTAGTTCTTAATGGCAGACTCACATCGTTAGTTGGCCGCCTGCTCGACCAAACGACAAAATGAAGCGGCTCAGACACATTTCCACTGTTGGCTGTGGAAAAATCTGTGGACAACTCACCATAAAACATACGAAGCGTTTGAATCCGTTAGACTTCGAGCGAAGTGCACATGCCAGCGGCAACCCCGCAAAGCTTGTATGAACACTAACTTGCATAGGTGAAACAGAATCTCCCAGTAGCAAAGCCCGGCGCGCCACTCAGCTTCATCCTGCTGGGGCTAATACTGTGCACTTCCGGCTGCGTCACCCTTCCCCGAGACGTCTCACCCGCAGCTCAATCGGCCCTTCAACCAGCCCGGACGGACCCTACTGAGCCTTTAGACATCAACATCGCTTCGGCTAGTGAACTCGAGCTGTTGCCGGGCGTCGGTAAGGTCATCGCCGAAAGAATCGTCGCTTACCGCTTGGAAAACGGCCCCTTTCGCAGCGTTGAGCATCTGATGATGGTGCGCGGCATCAGCGACAGAAAGTTTCGCGCGATGCAGTCGAGGATCACTGTGAAACAGGACAGTCAGACCGGCAGGCCGTAGCAGCCTCCATCCAGTCTTGCCGTGTTACAATCAAACCAACTCAATGCGAAGAAACTGAAGGAGTGAAAGATATGCCATATTCAGAACTAATGATCCGGCCGATGCGCGAGGAACTCACCAGAATTGGGGTGGAAGAGCTGCGAACCCCTGCCGACGTAGAGAAGACAGTAGAGAATTCCCAGGGCACGGTGATGGTGGTTGTAAACTCAATTTGCGGATGCGCTGCGGGGAAAGCCCGTCCAGGCATCGCACGCGCCTTACAAAACGATGTGCGGCCAGACAAGGTTGCCACAGTGTTCGCCGGCGCTGACATTGAAGCCACCGAAAAAGCGCGAAGCTATTTCACGGGTTATGCGCCTTCGTCACCGTCGATCGCGCTGCTGAAAGACGGGAAACTTGTTTACATGATGGAACGGCGCCAGATTGAAGGAAGAGACGCATCACAAGTAGCTGGTGACCTCATCAGCGCCTTCGAACAGCACTGCGCTAAAGCAGAAGCAACAGCAAGCTAGGAATAACTTCGACTTAGCGTGGTTCTCTCTTTATTTGGCCAGGAGCCGGCGGCAAGGACGCTGGCTCCTGGCCTTTATCTTTAGTGGATATCTTTCGACAACCTGGCCGGACCCAGAACAGCCGCAAACTCGGCGTGCGCCAAAACCACCTCGGGCGACTGCTGGATCGCGCCAGAATACTTTCGCTGAAACTCACTGCCGGTTTCACTTGGAGTCAAAAGAATCCTCGCCTGCTGCACCAAAGCGAGCGCGGTGCTTTCGGCCGGCGGTTCCTTCGCGGCCAGCAGCTCATCCATCTCAACAATTAGCTCTGACAACTGTCTCAACCAGGCAAACCACGGATCGCTCATCACCAGCTGCAGGAATTGATAGCTGTTGCTGATCGTCCCCTGTTCCCGTTCAAAAGCCTGGCGCTCAAAATCCAACAGCGTCTTGTGTAAACGCAGCAAGGCCCCGCGCACATTCACCAGCTGCTGGCGCGTTTTCTCAGTTATCTCGTTTTCAGATGTCATAGTCTTAGATAACGCAACCTGTTAGTTTGCGTCTGCCGATATGGCCTCTACCTCAAATTTCCATCGTAACGTGCACACTCGGTGTACGCCCGCAAACCAACCGTTTGCTTTACATCCTGGCCAGCGCAAATCCAGATGACTCGCGTCCGTTTCCGATACTCGAAATGAAGCATAACCACTTCGGTCAAAGTCTTCAACGCTCGCCTAAGTTCCGCATTTCTCTATGTTATGATCGCTTCTAATGGCGTCCCCTTTTAGCCTCAGTACCCCGATAGATGATTTACATCGTTACCGGCTTGCACGACTGGGCCAGCACCTATCGCAAAGGCTGTCTCACGCCCTCACACAACCGGCCAGCAAACGAGGAAGTCCGCCCACAGTCGAAGACCTTCTGAATTATCTGCCAATGCGCTACGAGGACCGCTCGCACCCGGCGCGGGTCAGCGATCTTACCGAAGGGGCCGAGGCATCGCTGGAGTTAGAGGTAAGGCATGCGGGCGC
>DATKIS010000428.1:0-2046 GCA_035543975.1 Pyrinomonadaceae bacterium | reverse complement strand
GAGTAGTCGCCCGCCGGTTCGACTCGATCAGGTTTCTGAGAGCGCCAGGGCGCGACTTCCATTCGACTTCCCTAGCTTCCGTAATTAACCCTGAAATCGTGCTGGCGAGGTTCTCAACGTACGGTTTAACCAGGTAAGCGTCGGCCCCGGCACCGAGACCCTTTTGCCTGTCACTCGGGTAAGCGGCGGCGGAGTAGAAGAGGATGGGTATCTTCGAATAACTCGCTCTTAGTTGGCTACAAAGCCTAAATCCATCAACATCTGGGAGCCAAGCCTGGAGCATATATAGGTCAAAGCGCTGGGCCGGGATCATTCGCCAGGCTTCGGCGGCTGAGTCGGCGCTCTGACACCGAATGCCAGACAAGCACAATAACTCAATCAGCATTGCGCAAGAGTCTCGATCGTTGTCGACATACAAGACTCTTAACTTGGGGGACAGCATAAGTTCTCCAGGGTAGCCGCATTCTTTTTGGTAGCCATTACCTTAGATGCGGGCAAAACTTTAGTATGTGTGTTGACACACATATAGAAAATACATATTGTTTGTTGAACCTCGCCCAACTGGTTGACTCAAATATCTCGATTTCTGCAGAAGTGCTGGTGTTTTTGTCTCGCGTTGAAAAATGGCCAATTCCGGAGGACTAGTTGGAAATCTAAATGGACACTGCCACGGTACAGGAAGTTCGTTCGAATCATTTGCTCGCCGGTGTTGGCGACGATGAGATGGCGCGCCTACTGCCCAGTTTGCAACGGGTTTCCCTTCCTCTCGGCAGGGTCATCTATGAATCCGACGAAAGATTGGACTATATCTATTTCCCGACCACCGCGATTATTTCCCTTCTCTACATTATGGAGAATGGCTCTACAGCTGAAATCGGCGTGGTGGGAAACGATGGCCTAATCGGGATTGCGATCTTTATGGGCGGGGACACCACGCCTAATCGAGCGGTCGTTCAAAGCGCAGGTGAAGCCTTTAAGATGAAATCCCAACTGATGAAAGACGAGTTCACCCGCGGAGGCAGATTTCACAACCTCTGTCTGCGGTACACCCAGGCACTAATCACTCAGATATCTCAGACGGCTGTTTGCAACCGCCTGCATTCGGTGGATCAACAGCTTTGCCGCTGGCTCCTTTTGAGTCACGACCGCTTGCCTTCTGATAGATTGATAATGACTCACGACCTAATCGCTAACATGCTCGGCGTCCGGCGGGAGGGCATCACCCACGCAGCCAAACGGCTCCAAAAAGCCGGCTACATTAGTTATGTCCGCGGAGATATGACGATACTGGACCGTAGAGGGCTAGAGGCGGATGTCTGTGAGTGTTATCGCGTAGTCAGAAGTGAGTACGACCGACTGCTCGGTTAGTTTGATCCCCTCGCCGCTCTTGTTTGCGCTTCCAAACATATTCCGGGACGAAGCTACTTTGAAACTGTACAACGCCAACGTGTGCTAACGCACAGACGGGCTTATTCAGACCGTCCAAGGTGAAAGGATGAATATGAAGCAGAGAGTAACCAGGTCTTTGATGATGGCTGCCTTAGCCCTTTCGCTATCCACGCCGATGTTTGGGTTTGCCGCGCAGAATAACAACACCACCACCAGACAGATGAAAGAGAGCGGCTCTGAAGTCGGCAAAGCCGGCAAAAGTATGGCTCGGCACGTCAGGCGCGGGCGGGTAGTGAAAGGCGGCAAGCACTTTGGCAAACATATGGGACGTGCCGGCAAGCATTTTGGGCGCGGGACCAAAAAAGCGGTCAAAAAAGTGCTATGACCTTCGATAGCCCCTCAGCCTGCGAAAACCCATTGACCCGTGCTCTGCCACCCAAGACGCCTCGGCGCGACAATCCGGTGGCAGTGCTGTAAGGTGCTTTTGGCCAACGTGACCTAACAACCTTCATTCGACATCGGGACCCGTTTTCGAAACTCTCCTTGTGCCGTCTGCTTCGGCGACAAGGAGATTTCTATGACAGCCACAAATCGGGTTCCAAACACCAACGCGCTACTTGCCAGCCTATCCAGAAAAGAACAGCAACGTTTGCTGCC
>DATKIS010000427.1:0-2303 GCA_035543975.1 Pyrinomonadaceae bacterium | reverse complement strand
GTCGCGGAGAGGGTGTAGCCCTCGGGGGCGCGCACGTTGACTTCAAACTGCGACTGATCGTCAACCGGCAGAAAGTTTTTCCCGACGAACATGAAGAGCGGCACGATGCTGATGATCACCAGCAGGCAGGCGAGGATGATGACCCAGCGATGGGCCATCGACCACTCCAACATTCGGGTGTAGGCCCGATCTACCGGACGGTAGAAACGCGACTGCTTCGAACCGTGGTCGGCGGGTTCCACCAACCGATCGATTGGACCTTCCTCGGAGTCGTTGCTGCGCTTTATCAAACGCGCCGCCAGCATCGGAGTCAGCGTGAACGACACCAACAAGGAAACCGCGATGGCGAAAGAGGACGTCAACCCAAACGAAGACATGAAGCGGCCAACAATGCCCCCCATGAAACCGACCGGGAGGAACACCGCCAACAACGACAAGGTCGTCGCCATCACCGCCATGCCTATTTCTTTGGTGCCCTCGATCGCAGCCTGAAAAGGCGGCATGCCCTTCTCTTCGATAAACCTGAAGATGTTCTCCAACACTACGATCGCGTCGTCGATCACGATACCAACCATCAGCGTCAGGGCGAGCATCGTGATTTGATTCAGCGTGAAGCCCATGGCCGCCATCAAGCCAAAAGTGGCAATGAGCGAAGTCGGAATCGCGAGCGCGGCAATTACAGTGGAACGGAAACTCCAGAGAAAAATGAACACCACTATCGCAGCCAGCACGCTGCCTTCAATTAAGTGGGTCTGAATCGATTCGATCGAGGCTTTGATGAAGATCGACTGGTCACCCACGATCTGCGTTTTGTAACCGGCCGGCAGGGTTTTTTGCAGTTCGTTCAGACGCGCCTTGACGGCGTCGGCTACGGCCACCGTGTTCTGTCCCGATTGTTTCGAAACGATTAGAGTGACTGCCGGCTGCCCGTTGAGCCGGGCTTCGGTCCTTGGCTCTTCTGCTCCGTCTTCGGCATAACCAACGTCGCTGAGCTTAACGGAGTAAGGTCCGCGGCTCCCTACCACCAGGTTATTAAATTCCGCGGGCTCGACGATGCGGCCCATGGTTCGCACAGTCAGTTCGCGGGTGCCTTCATCGATGCGGCCTCCCGGGATTTCCATGTTCTGGGCGCGCACTGCATCGGCCACCTGCGCCACCGTGACGTTGAAGGCCCGCAGCTTGTCAGGGTCAACCCAAATCTGAATCTCGCGCGACCGGCCGCCGATGATCGATACCTGGCCGACACCGTTGATCGACTCTATCTGCTGCTTAATTCTCTTATCGGCAATATCCGTGACTTCACGCGGAGATCGAGGAGCGGAGACCGCAATCCGGACTACCGGCGCTGCGTCAGTATCCAGTTTCTGAACAATGGGCTGTTCGGCCGTGACCGGCAGTTCGTTCGCGATCAAATCGACCTTATTGCGCACTTCGCCCGCGGCCACGTCAGGGTTCTTCTCGAGCACGAAGGTGATAAAAACCTGGGAAACGCCTTCGACCGAAGTTGAGCGCAGCTCGTCGATTCCACTGATGGTATTTACGGCGCCTTCAACCTTGTCAGTGATTTCGGTTTCAATCTCCTGAGGAGACGCACCGGGGTTGACGACGGTCACAGTGATGGTCGGCAGATCGATCTTCGGAAAGAGATCTACGCCCAGCGAGTTGTAGGAAAAGAGTCCAACTACAGTCAGACTCAGGATCAGCATCGTCGCGAACACGGGACGCCTGACACAAATTTCAGCTAGTTTTTGCATAAGAAAATTGGGCCGAGGTCTTTGGTCTTGGGTCTTTGGACATCCGCCAACGTCTCGTATGAACTTGCAAAAAGGTATCTAATGAATAAAAAAAGACGAAGACGGAAGACCAAAGGCCCCAGACCAAATCCCTATTGTTTCACCGCCATCCCATCGCTCAGTTGTTCAAGATTGCTGGTCGCCACCTTCTCGTCCGCGGCAACGCCACTTTTGATCTCAACCAGGTCACCCTCAGCCTGTCCTAACTGAACCAGGCGCTCCTGCGCCCGGCCATCCTTAATCACAAACACGCGGCTCACTCCCGATTCAGTGCGCACCGCTCGCGAAGGAACGAGTACCGCTGGTTCAGCGCGCGACTGAAGGATGCGCACCGTCGCAAACTGCCCCGGCTTCAAGACGCCGCTGCTATTCTCAATTTCTGCTTCGACCGTCAAGGTCCGCGAAGTTGGGGTGACATTGGGCGAGATCCGCGCTATCCGGCCGCTGAAGTTACGATCCGGCCAGGCGCTGGTCGTTACCGAAACGGATTGACCCGCACTGACCACCGGA
>DATKIS010000426.1:0-9949 GCA_035543975.1 Pyrinomonadaceae bacterium | reverse complement strand
GGGCTTGACGACCAAAACTCACTCGATCGAGCAAAGCGCGGGATGTACCGTTCGTCGTATGGGCCAACTATCGATGGTTTACAAAAACCAGAAATCATAGCGCCGGGAATCTGGGTAGCAGCGCCGATTCTGCCATTCACTCCCACTGCCGACCAGGCGCAGCTCTGCTCGGAACTGGATACGGCTGTTGACTCCGAGTTGCGCGGCATCATCGAGTCGTACGAGGGTGTAGATAAAGACTTCGATGAAGCCCGTGCTTTGCCGGTGCCATTGCTGCGGCAATTGATTACGATCAAACTGCGTGAGGGCAATGTGATCAATCAGCATTACAAGTATGTTGATGGGACTTCCTTCGCTGCGCCAATCGTGTCGTCAATTGCCGCCTGCATGCTGGAAGCTAATCCGGCCCTGACTCCTCAGCAAGTCAAACGCATTTTGATCGACACCGCGGAACGAGTGCCAGGCATAGAAATCGAACGACAGGGATGGGGAGTGGTGTCGCCGCGCCGAGCGGTGGAAGTTGCCCGCAGGAGCAACTTTGGAAGCTAATAGTCACCCCAAAACCACGTCAAGAACCGCAAAGCCCGGCGAAGACGTTCGCAAACTAGGACAGTACATAAGCATGGTCACGGTAGACACTTGCCCAGCCGTGTGCAACAATTCTTAAAACCAACAGGACACGCTGAGGATTTTCGAGAGGAGAATTACCGTACAAATGTCTGAAATCGAAAGCGCGCAAACCGAAAGCGCGGCTAATCCAAATGAAAATGCACCGGCAGAAGCGATTGCCGAAGAGATCTCATACCACGCGGTTGAGAAAGACGGGGTAGTGACGGCTATTTGGGAAATGCAGGGCCGCAAGCACGTGAGGACCATAGATCCAAGATCGCGACAGGGACAGGATATTCTGCGCCTTTACACGACCGAGCATCACGATGAAGTTCCCGCGCCGGAAGCTAGCGAAGCAGCAGCTTCCTGAGCGGCGATCATCCTCGTAAGAAAACTCTTCAACAACCCAATCAATACTGGCGCTCGCCGGTAACTGGCGGCATAGCCCGTGGAGTTACTGCGGCGGCACGGTTCGACGCACTTCAGTTTACCGATCTTGCTGGAGTAGTCTCTCACGCACCTCAGCGACAGAATAACCCTGTCGGAGATTCGAATCTCCAACTAATCCCGCCTCATTTGTCGGTGCTAAACCCATCGTTTTTTCCAAGGGTTTGGATGGAAAATCCAATAATTTGGAGGGCGTTCTGCATTTCCGTTCCATCCCGGGAGCAGGAATTTGATTAAGTCTCTCCTAAACCACACAGCAGCTAGAGCCTTGAGACTGCGGTTCAAAATCCGTGTTCCTATGGAATATTGATTGCCTGTCTGGCCACAAAAGTAAATACGAACCCGCGGGTTATCTGTCCTATAGGTCGTCGTCCTTATTTCGGTAAGCAACCCCAAAAACCGTCCCAAACGGTTTGACCCAAAGGAGAGAACTCATGAGCAAAGCTTTTCGGTTTCTAGTCCTCGCGTCGGCGATCCTGGTTTGCCTGTCCGCTTCGGCGCTGGCGCAAACCACCGGTTCCATTTCGGGTATGGTTAAGGATGAGAAGGGAGCGATCCTTCCCAAAGCTAACGTTACTTTGAGAGAGGTAACCACAAACAGTTCCCGCTCGACCACCACGGATGATGAGGGCCGATATCGGTTCAACAATCTGCCGGTCGGCGACTACGAGGTCACCATAGAAACCTCTGGCTTTGGAAAGTACGTTCAATCCGGAATTACCCTAGCTTTGAACCAGGATGCCGTAATCGACGCGTCCTTGCAGCCGGGGAGCGTGCAGGCGACCGTCAATGTGGTCGAGAATGCGGCGCTCATCAATACGAGCAACGCGGAAGTCAGCGTCCAGTTTGACAGCCGCCGGGTTTCCGAATTGCCGCTGGCGACCAACCGAAATGTATTCAACGTTGCTCTCGGAGCACCGGGCGTCAGCCAACTCGGATCCGGTCAAGCGGCCTTTTCCCAGGGCGTCCAGTATTCGGCAAATGGTGGTCGCACCCGTTCGAACAACTTCATGATTGATGGACAGGACATCAATGACCCCAGCGTTTCGGGTGGACAGCAAGCCATCAACAACCCAGACATCGTCCAGGAAGTACGACTGATCACCAATCAGTTCCTCGCCGAGTATGGCCGCAACGCCGGCTCGGTATTGAACATCGTCACCAAGTCGGGAAGCAACGACTACCATGGAACGCTGTTCATGTTTCATAACGACAACAACCTGAACGCCTGTAACAATCTCAACAAGACCGGCGGCTTCTGCAACAAGAACGCGACTGATCCGTCGTTGCGAAAGGCTCCGTTCCGCATCGAGAACCAGATCGGCTTCACCATCGGTGGTCCGCTTCATCTGCCCCGCTTCGGCGAGGGTGGCCGTTCGATTTACAGCGGCAAGGATCGCACCTTCTTCTTTGGTTCGTATCAACGCTGGAGCGACCGTCTGCTGGGATCCGGCTTTACTCTTGTAGGTGCACCAACCGAAGCCGGCCGCCAGGTACTCCAGAGTGCCGCCGGCAACCGGCCCCAGGTCCAGGCGCTGCTCAGGTATTTGCCCGCCGCGCAGACCGGAGGCGGCCCGACCCGCACTTTCGTTCTCAACGGTCAAACTTTCAGTGTGCCGACCGGCAGTATTACCGGTTCCGCCTCGTCATTTTTCGACGATCATCAGGCTTCGCTGCGTATTGACCACCGGATTAACTCGTCGAACACTTTGAACTCGCGTTACCTCTACGACGACGCTGACTCCGGGGGGACAGGCCAAGTGACGCCTCCGGGCAATACTTCCAGGGCCGTCTCGCGCTCGCAGGCGATGAACATCACGTTGACCAGCGTAATCACTTCCAACCTGGTTAATGAGATTCGCGGAGCGTGGTCGCGCTTTGCCAGCGTGTCAGCTTCTGACGATCCCTCCTCGGAATTGATTCCATCCATCGAGATCACCGAACTGGGCATGGTCGGATTCAACGCCGCCAACAACCGCACCGGCATCGGCCTGGCGGTAAACCTACCGCAGTTTCGCAACAACAACACTTTTCAGATCCAGGACAACCTGGCCTGGACGCATGGTTCTCACGCGACTAAGTTTGGCGTAGACATCCGCCGGGTGCAGGTCAAGAGCTTCTTCGTCCCCACGATCCGCGGCCGACTTGCCTATTCGACGCTGCAAAGATTCATTGACGACAACGCTGATCTGGCATCACAGGTCAACCGTCCGCTTCCAGGTGGTCAGGAGATTCAGTATTACTACTGGTGGGATCAGTATTTCTACGCCCAGGATGCCTGGAAAATCCGGCCAAACTTCACGCTGACTTACGGTCTGCGTTACGAACTGCCGGGCAATAACTTTGACGATCTCGTTCCGGTTAATGACCGGATCGTCGCGGCTAACAGTAACAACGAAGCCTTCCGTTTCACTCCCGTCCCCAAGGCTGACACCAACAACTTCCAACCGCGCATCGGCTTCAATTGGAATCCGCGCACGAGTGGCGATGGCCCATTCGGCTGGGTAACCGGTGGCGACAAGCTGGTCATTCGGGGCGGCTACGCTCGCACGCACGACAGCAGTTTCATCAACATCAACCTGAACATCGCCAGCGCATTCCCGTTCATCGCAGCCATTAACCTGCCGGCCCTGGGCGCCTTCTCGGCCATTCCGACCGCTCAACCAGCGGGCCTTAACCCGGCAAACTTCGCCCGCACCATCGTGGCGGGAGATTTCCGCTCGCCCGTTTACGACCAGCTCAGCCTGGAAGTGCAACGCGAGCTTTCTAACGATCTGGTCCTGCGCGTCGGTTACGTTGGCACCAGGGGACGCGATTTGTTCGCCAGTCTCGACGGCAACCCGCGGCTGCCAACCAACAATGCGTTTATCTCGAGCGCTGCCGCCGGTAGTGTGAACAACCCGTGTCGCGTGACCGTCGTTAGCGCCGCAAACTGCACGCTGGGTGTCATTCGCTTGCGCGCCAACGCAGCTGAGTCTGACTACCATTCAATGCAGGTGAGCTTCGACAAGCGCTTCTCCCGTGGTTTCAGCTCGGGTCTTCATTACACCTGGAGCTCCTTCATGGACACCGCCTCAGAGATTTTCAACCCCTCAGGCGGCGAGGTTGCTACAGCGCAAGACCCGCGTAATCTACCAAACGAGAAGGCGCGTTCATCCTATGACCGGCCACACCGTCTCTCCGGCAACTTTGTTTACGAACTGCCCTGGTTCAGTGAACAGCGTGGAGTTATGGGGCACGTGCTCGGTGGCTGGCAGCTTAATGGGTTCGTCACTTTCCAAAGCGGCGCTCCCTTCACACCGCTGAACGGTTCAGACCCGACCGGCGCGTTGAACGGAATTGACGGACTGGTTGGCAATGCTATTCGCGCGAACCAAACGGCACCGCTCCCGACCACCAACACCGAGGAGCTATTCAACCTCCTCAAGGTCCAGGGGCAGTCGTTCTTCCGTACTCTGCAATGCAACGGCCCGCTCACCGCGGCGGCCACTATCTGCGAACGCTTCGGTAGCGCCGGCCGCAATATTCTGCGCGCCGACGGCATTGGTAACCTGGACTTCGGGATTATTAAGAACACGCGGATTGGCGAAAACGTCCGGGCTCAGTTCCGGGCTGATATGTTCAATGCCACCAACACCCGCAACTTCGGCATCCCGACAGCGACGGTCAATTCGGGGGCGTTCCTCAACCAGTGGACGACGAACGGCGGCAACCGGCGCATTACGCTTGGCGCGCGCCTGGTCTTCTAATGTCCACCTCCTAACGCGCCGCGCTCACCGCTACCGGGAAACGCGACGCCGATGACACGGCAAGACGGCGGGGCTGAAGATAAGAGTCTTCAGCCCCGTTTTTTCCCTGGTCAAACTTTTCGATTCAGTCCGTGGTTTCACGGACGACTGAACCACTACGCCGTCTTGCCCTGTTTTCAGTCGTCGGCTACACGGACTACAATCCCCCAGCAACGGACTACTGGGCTATTATCAGCCGGCCGCCAGTCGGGACTGTCGGAACAGATTTTGTGCAATCGAGCACAGTTGGGAGTTGCCATGAAGAGCACTCTGAAACTTCTTTGTTTGACGTTGTGGTTATCATCTGCGTCCTACGGCCAGTCGTCTCCGCCGCCGACTTCAGAGCCTACCGACGCAGTGGTGGTGAAACACAGCTGGTCTAAAGAGCGCATTAACTGGGAGGGCGATCCCTTCGGCGGCCCGGTTGAAACCTTCGACGACATTCGGCGGCGGATGGCAGACCAGCGAAGAGTTGATAGAGCCCGAGCTGCCGGAAATGCCGGCGAAGCTGCCAAGGTCGAACGCGAGATGCGAGCCGAGCAGGTGATCAAAGCGCGGCCTCCGGCGCCTCCGCGATATGGTTTTATTTACAAGTTTTCGATAAGAAATACCGGCGCGAAAACAATTAGGTTAGTAGACTGGGATTACGTTTTCTTCGATAGTGCCAGCCAGACTGTGTCCGGACGGTTGGAGTTTACCAGCGAGGAGAAGGTGGGACCCGGCAAGAACAAGGAACTGATCGCAATGTCTCGCAAGCCACCAGCGCCAACCGTCAGCGTCTATGAACTCATTAAGAACGAGCGAGAGGGACTGGACGGAGAAGTAGTACTAGTGCGCATTGAATATACCGACGGCACAGTTTGGCAACGGCCCTAAGCGCCGTCCACATCCATTTTGATCATACGACCAGCAGCAAAAGAGGAAGCCGCGAGGCTCTCGGAAATCGCCCACGACGCCAAACGTTTTTGGGGTTACCCTGAACATTGGCTCAAGCACTGGCAGAGTGACCTTACCATCTCGCCGGAATACGTGACCTCCAACCCGGTCTTCCTCGCCGAAAAAGGCGATCAGATTCTTGGTTTTTACGCGTTACTAATTCAGCAGGATAAGGCCGAGCTTGATCATTTGTGGGTGTCGCCCGAACACATTGGCTCCGGCGTCGGCAAGGAGTTGTTCATCCACGCGATGCAGAGTGCAGCGCGGAGAAACGTGTCAGAAATCGAGATACTGGCAGATCCGAATGCCGAAGGTTTCTACCGAAAGATGGGAGCTCATCGAATTGGCGAAAAGGTTTCCGAAATCGATGGTCAACCTCGTTCGCTACCGCTCCTGACCGTCAAGCCCAAGACTTAATCACCGTTAGAAGCCAGAGACAATCCACAACACACACGAAGCAACCCGAACGTATCTTCGTTCGAGTCGTTTCGTGCGATTTCGTGGTTCGCTCTTACTTCGTTAACCTTTTCTCGTCCCGCTCCATCTTCTGCCGCAAGTTCTTGGCGAGGTGTTCGGCAGTACTCTTATTGCCGTTTAGAGCGTCAACCTTGTACGAGGCTACGGCGTAAGCGACCACTCCACTTCGCAGATTCACGAGCTGGAAGCTGGCTTCCGATTCGGGCAGGCCGCTGCCGAAGATGATCTTTGCCCAGCCGGCACTTTGAGAGGTCGCGAAGCCGGTGATTTCAAAGTCAGCCAGCGTTCTGTCAGCCACGACCAGCATTTTCACCTGCTTCTTTTGCAGGGCCGCGATGAGATTGTTTTCAAAGCCGGGCAAGCCCTTGATATCGGCAACATAAACTCGGGACCCCGCAGCAATGTAAGTAGGATCGGTTACTTTTCGCGCCATGCTCTGATCGCTTGGAAGGGACGCATTAACCATCCGCACACGCTCTTGCGCAGCGGCACTGCTAATGGAAACCAGTAGGACGGCTAGTGTCACGATCAATTTTCGGGTTTTCATTTTGCTCCTCAATTTTTTGGAGTGCGGCGGCTTGACGCCGCTTTGGTCCGCAGCGGCGCGCATTCACGGCAATGAAGTCGCCGCACGCCAAATGACAAACTAAACGGTGTCGCACACCGGCGGCGGCCCGCGCCGCCCAGGAATTCACTCCTCTAAAACACTTGGCTATCTCGGATCCTTGCCAGTCTTGGGAGATTCTTCCCTGGCTGGTTCCGACCGAGGCGACTCGCTACGAGACGGCGGCTCCACCGCTGGCGGTGGCGGCGGTGGTGGTGACGACGGCGGCGGGTCATTACGTGGCGCTGGCTCCGACCGTGCAGGCTCCGAACGCACAGGCTCCGAACGCACTGGCTCCGACCGTGTTGGTTCCGCCGCTCGCGGTGGATCATTGCGCGGCGCAGGATCGTTACGCGGTGCTGGATCATTACGCGGCGCTGAATCATTGCGCGGCGCGGACTCGTGCCTCGGTGGCTGTTCGGTACGCGTTGGCCGTTCCGATTGCGATGGTTGCTCGGAGACGGCCTCGGGCTCACCGCGGCGTTCCGCTGGAGCCTGACGCGGTGACCCTTCGTTGCGTTCGCGTCTTTCCTGACGATCGGGTCGCTCCTCGCGATCAACTCGCACCGGCCGGTGGTCAGGTTCAGCCCTGGTGGGTCGATCAGTCGAACGCCGTTCGTCGTTAGCGGGAACATTCGCCGGAGCCTCCGCGGGCGTTACTTGCGGCGGGATGGGTTCGTTCGCTCGCGAACCGCCCGGCCGTCGGTCTTCCCGATTTGGAGGTGCTGCGCGGTCGTCGCGTTCTGAGTTTCTATTCCCATCTCGCTCCTCGCGGGCCCGCCGATCACCTTCGTTGCGAGGATTAGCATCGCGCTCAACTTCACGGTTGGGCCTGCTGGAACGCTCTACCGCGCCGGTTGGTCGGGTCTCAATACCTCCCGCCCCGCCAGTTGGGACCGGCATTTCCTGGCGACGGGCCTCGCGTCCATTCCACACCCGAGAGCGGCGCAGTTCCCCGTCCAGCGGTAATCCGGCGTTTCGCTCTGCGGCCCCGATTCGTCTCTGCGGCGCCCCGGGATCAGGAACCGAAGTATTCCTTCCCCAGGTGCGACGGTCCGGTCTCTCCCTATCGGCCGCGTTTCCACCATTTGCCGGACGGTTATAGTTGCGCGCAGGGATAGCGGGGCCATTCGGCAGTGGCTCGGTGCCGACCACCCGACGCGCCTCGCGCTCGTCAGCACGCCTTGGGCGAGGATTGCGGCCGCCAAAGTCGCGGGCGGGAATCGACGTAACACCGCCCCAGTGGCCCGGGTGCCGGCGGCGATCGTCTCGATCGCGGCCATCATGATTGCGGCCGGCGCGTCGATCATCGCGGTCGCCATGGCGGTAGTTCCGCGAGCGCGGATCGCGATGGTGGTAAGGCAGCGGATACCAACAGATCTGATTACCGAAAGACACATCCACCACGAAGGCAACCAACGCCGGACGCCACCAGCTGCGCTGCCGATAGTATTGACTGCGCGGACACCAGGCCCACGAGTTGTTGTAATAGACCCAGCGGCCAAAGTGGTATGGCGCCCAGCCCCAGGGTTCGGTCCCTATCCAGGTCCAGCCGTAGGGATCAACCCAGGCCCACTGGCCGTAACGATATGGCGCCCAGTCGGCATAGCTGGCCAGGACGCTCGCGTGCGGTCGCCAGATCCAACCGTAATCATTGGTGAAGGTCCAGGCGCCATACGAGTCGAGGTCTTCAGCGCCCCAGACGTCGTTGTCGTAATACTGTGTGTCGTAACGGAAGCGTTCGGCCAGGAATCGTTCGCGCTGATCCAGCCAGTCGTCCCATGAATCGCTGGCGGCCGTGAGCATCTCCCACTCCCCGGCATCCGGGCCATCGATAATCAGGTCCGCCGCCCGTCCATCACGAAGGGCAAAGCCTGAGGTCTCTGAATAGATCCGGGCCCGTCCGCCGGCGCGCGCAGTTAATCGGACGTGTCCATCTTTTGCCACATCGACGCGGTAGAGACCGCTCTTTTCCACCGCCAGCGTGGTCTTCGGCGCGTCAACTTCGAAGTACTCCTTGTCAGCAGCAAACTTAGCCAGCCTGATCGATGCGGTGCCTTCAACTACGCTGAGAGCCACACCTTCATCCCGGAGGGTGTTGAACTTCAAAATCGAGTTGGCGCCGAGGCGGATGAAGTTGCGGGCCCCGATTTGAATTTCGACGCGGGCATTGTTCCCGGTTGAAATAGAGTCACCTTCGACTAGTGGAGAATTTAGCTGGGCGGCTTCCCAGCCTGTGCCATCCTTGCGCTTGAGACTGACCTCGCCGCCCATCAGGCTAATGCGGGCCACCCGCGCCTTGACTTCATAGTCTTCGCCCTCGTCATCGACGTCATCCGCCGCGCGAGCGATGTTAGCCATGCAGAATAGAAGTGTTAGTAGTAAAACGAAGAAAGGGACAAAGACGGGTCGGGTAGAACGCATAGCTCCGCTCCTTGTTGATGCAGCTGTTTGGAAACTTGAAGTTCTGTCGTCAGACGCGCATGGAGGCGAGCTGGAACGCGTGCGCATCGGCGAAGAGATAAGCGCCGTCAAATGGCAGTGTGTCTGCCCCAATCTTTGAATGGCGGCCTAACTTGCGGACTGCGGGAGAGCAATGACTGTGCCTGTAGCTGGCATCGCGGCGGGAGATGTGGGGCACTCAAGAATCGTGGTTCGATTTGATAATTCTGAGGGCAGGCTTGAGAGAAACGCGGGTTGGCTTGAGAATTCTCAATGCGAGATGGTGCGTGCTCAATACTATTTCGTGTGAATTTTAAGGAATTAGGGAGATCATAGGTCCACTAAATCACCCGAACCACGGTTCGTATTATTTCGGGGATCGTTTCTTTATCTCAGCTTCTGCCGCAACATACCCGAAGCTCGTCCATTGTTTTCCTTCCAACATCCTCCGAAACAGCGCCAACGCCTCAGCCCGACGTCCGTTGTACAGATACCAGTTGCCCACGCCATAGAGCACACTGTATGAGCCCGGCGATCCTTCCTGTTTTAGTGCGTCCTGCTCCAGGCTTTCGGGTGAGGTAAGCCCCTTGTACATCAGCAGCAAACGGTAGTAACCGTCGTTTTCGATGATCTCCATCCCCGGGCG
>DATKIS010000425.1:0-2429 GCA_035543975.1 Pyrinomonadaceae bacterium | reverse complement strand
CTTTAGCCCAGATGGAAAATGGATTGCGGCTGCAAGTCTCGACCATCGCGTTTCTGTCTGGCGACTGGCGCGGTGATTAATCTGTGCGACTTCTTGTTCTGGTGGTTAGGCAAGTTTTGCAAAACCTCTGATCGACAGAATTACACGAACTAACACTGAGAAATTAGTGTTAGTTCGTGTCTGTTGGTAGATTGTGGCTGGATAGCCGGCGGTGATTAACCACCGGCTATTTGAGTTTCAGGCTGCAGAGTGTTTACTGCACCGACACATCATCCACGCGGAATGAAGTCGGCAGCGTTATATCGTTGGTGCCGCGGAACTGAATTCGTACCGTCTGACCAGCGAAAGCGCTCAGGCTGTATGGCCCTCTCAAAACGTAGACTCCGGCGGTGCCGCTGTTGGTATTGCTGAATGTTGCCAATGTTGCCAATAGCGTCCCCGAAGTATTTCGCACCTCGATGTAGAGGCGGTCGTAAATAGTGCCCGGCGCCTCGCTGGTGGTGATATTCAACCAGAAGTTCAGGTTTCCGCCGCCGGCGGGAACCGTTACCGTCTGATAGAGCGTCCCAGTGCTGCTGTTAGCAGCGTTGAGAATCATGTAAGCCACCCCGCTATGCGGGTAGGCTCCGGTGCTGCGAGTGACCGTCCCGGAGACTGTCCACGGAGTGGTACCGCTTTCGAAACCTCCGTTAACAATCAACTCTGAACCGCCGCCTGCCGCCGCCTGCGTCACCGTGAAGGTTTGACCAGCGATGGTCATCGTTCCGTTGCGCGATGCGCCACTGTTAGCCGCCACCGAATAATTAACCGTACCGTTGCCGGAGCCGCTGCTGCCGGACGTCACGGTGATAAAGGTTGCGTTGCTAACCGCAGTCCAGGCGCAGCCTGCACCGGCAGTCACAGTAACGCTGCCGGTCCCGCCGGCCGCCGGTTGACTGGCACTGATTGGGTTAATCGAGTAAGTGCAGGTTCCACCGCAATCGGTGGGCAGGTCGGTCGCCGCGGTGTGCGTTGTCCCGTCGTTACCAACGGCCGATAAACCCATTCCGTGGCGAGCAAACACCGTCCAGATCGCACAACGGTTAGCACTGGCGTTCATGCTTTGATCGGCCTGGAGAATGCCATCGCGCGCGTTAAGAAACGACGGGCGGTTTGGCGTGAACTTCATACCGTTGAGAACCAGGTTGTTAGTCAGGTTAGCTCCGAGTTGCGTCCGTAGATCCCACAGAGTGGCGGCCCAAACCTCGCCGTCTCGGTGGACCTGGCAGCCGCCCGCGCAGACGTCTGCGTAAGAGTCGTGCACCGTGTTCGCGGGCACCGTGTAAGCCGCACGGCGAATGCCGTTGGTCGAATTATTGGTAACGTATTCGCCCATCACACCGTCGTTGTTGATGGTGGTGGCCCAATAGTCAGACCAGCCCTCACCCATCGCTCCGGATTGCGTGCCGCTCAAGGCAGTGCTGCCGTTGCCGATGAGGCGATTCGAAATTCCGTGACCGTATTCGTGAAACACTACGTCGCCATCCACCGAACTATCGCGGTCGGGATTGGGTCCGGTGAAAAGATATTGCTGCATGCGCGGCCGCTGACCGTCGGGCGGCGTAGCGAAGTTTGCGTTGTTGGTGCCGGAGCCGTCCTGCGCCTCGGCCCTGACCGAATCGTTGCCGGTGCCGCCGCGTCCGTAGTTGTTGGTTTGAAAGTTGCGCGCCGTCTCCGTAAAGCCCAGCCCGTAGGAGAAGTCGTGCATGAAGTTGTTGAAATAGAAAAGATTTGTGACCACGGCTGCCTGTTGGGTGCGGGGGTCGACCGCAGTTGAGAACGGGAATGTGAAGTCCTGATTGGCGGCAGAAGCGTGGCCGGTTGATAGGCCAGAGCCGTTGTTGTTGTCCGGTGCGTTATTGGCGTCTGTGTCCAAATACGCTTCGACGTTGTTGCCCGTGGTCACTGTTGAAGTGCCCATCCAGCCCGCGCTGGTGTTGATGACCGTGTTGCCTACGAAGGAGACGAGCACTCGCGCGCCTGCGCCCGGGTCTTCCGGGTAGACAGTGCCCTGTGCTTCGTCGAGGTAGAGATTGTGACGCACGAGCAGCTCTCCAGTATTCGCGTCGAGAAGTATTTCGTACCACTGCTCGGCTCCGACATCGGCGTAGACGTGCCAGGCGAGGCGCGAGTCGCCGTTGATTCGGACGAAGTTGAGTTCCGAGAGCACTTCCTCCAGGGCCGGCTCCAGCGGGTTAGCAAACGAACCCGAGTCGCCAATGGAGTTTCGCGAACGAGTTTCGGCAAACGACGGAAACACTTCTGCTCCGGCGTATTCAAAAGCTTTGGCAATCGCGGCAGATTCACTCAATGACGCTTTTACTTTCTTCTTTTGAGTAGGAACCAGGAAACCTTCGCGAATAGAAAGCACTTCACCATTTTTGCTAACA
>DATKIS010000424.1:0-4147 GCA_035543975.1 Pyrinomonadaceae bacterium | reverse complement strand
GCCAGGTTGAACTTGATTCCACTTGGCTCGTCTTCTTCCAGATAAGGCTTTCCGTTGTCCGCATAGCCGAAACGTAGCTCTTCGGAATTGGCTTCCAAATAAGCGGACAGCAGAGTTCTCAGCAAACCGCGCGCAGCGATGAAGTCGTTGCGATCCGCGTCGAAATGGAATCGACTGGCTCGCGACTTTTCGTCATCGGACAACACGTGTTGGAGATTACTAGTGAAACGGTTGTCCAGTTTGGCCTGCCAGAGATGCACTTCAAACGGTGCCAGCTTAAGCCTGCACGTCAACAAACCGATCAAACCTATGGCCCCAACCACTTCATCCTGGGCAGGAGGTTGGTTGTCTGGAATCACCGGCACATTACTCTCCTGGTCGCAGAATGCTAACGGATGTAAACCGGAGCCGACGTTAAGGTAACTGCAAAACCCTTCGCGTCAGCGTTCACCGCGCCGGTATCCATACCATTGTAAAGACTGGTCGAATACTGCCCTGGGCTCATTGGGAGCATCACCCTCCGATTGCCGCTGGCGGTGGTCCAGGCTGCGAATCGCATTTCGGAACCTTTGCGAAACGCCAGCACATACTCATCACTATGTCCGGTATCCACTCGCTTTTCAAAGCGGTAACCATTGAAAAAGCCGGACAGAGTTTTCGCCGCCAGGTAGGCAGGCTTGGGATCATAAACCGGGTCGCGCCCTTCATGATAGGAGTTAGAAACCGTGCCGAAGTGATGTTCGGCTTCGTTTGCATCCCGACCATCATCGCGCCAGTCGTACCAGATTGAAAGCGAAATACCATTGGCTACGTTTGTCAGCCACGAACGCGCCAGAAGCTCACCCTGCTTTTCCTCGGAAAGCCCAGACCAAATTGAAGAATAGCCCCATTCACTCGAAATGATTGGAATCTCTTTCCTGGCCGGCTGGACCCTGTCCGGGCTTGGAGAACTTCGGATCCTGGCCTTTGAACTTTGGAGTTCGGCCGGAGCATAGCGGCTAATCATTTCTCGCAAACGGCAATAATCCTGCGCCGCAGTCTCTGGATCATTCCGCCGGTATGGGTGAATAGATACTGCCGACCAATATTCGAGTAAGCCGGCCTTGAAGCAGCTCTCAAGAAAGTCGAAATCAATTTCTGAACTTGCCGGGCCAACTAGTTTCTCGCCTGGCACCGCCTCACGAAACGCTCGTCCCACCGCCTGGGCCAGCGCGACGTACTCCTGAGGATTCGGCCGGGGCGGCCAGAACATCGAATGGTTCGGTTCATTATAAATCTCCCAAACTACACCGCGTCCGGCAAAATGTTTTGCAGCTTCCACGGCCCATTGCGCAAACGCCTGTCTGGCCACCTCCGTCCTTGGTGGTGCGCCGTTGTCGTATAGCGGGTTGCCATAGTCAAGAATGAAAAGGGCGCGGAGTTTGTAGAGATCCATGGCTGCCATTAGCCGATCATATGCAGAAAAGTCATAGCGACCACGCTGCTTTTCAGTCTCGTCCCACTTTAGATCCATGCGCAGCCAGCGAAATCCACCGGCCGCAATCATTCTCATTTCGCCCGGGCGAGGTTCGGTGAAGTCGATATTGATCCCAAAACCATCGCTGATGACAGGAGTGGCGGAGGTGGCTGGCGAAACGAAGGTGCAGTCGTTCTCTGGAAAGCACCCGGAGCAGGGGAGAATCAGGAGGACAAGGACGAGCAGCAGGTTGATGAATCGGGGTTTTAGCATTCGTGCTGCGCGATCCGAGGTAAGCTTCCCGCCTGCTACCATCCCCGACAGATACCTGTGCGCTCCCTGCCAGGCTGCACGCTACGTGGAATTGAACTAATTTAAGACTGATCGTCTCATCGGCGCGCTTCCCGACGGGAGACTATTCGACCCTGACCAGCGCATCGGCGGTTGGCGCGTTGGTTGGCGGTGTTCTTCGCCAGAGCCGCGCTAGCTGAACGCGGAGCCCTGTGAGCGTGAAGCTATAGGGCACATCGTTCCACCGAGGCCGCAAACATTCCCACAGGGTAATCTGTCGGCGGTAAAGCAACCAGAACAACGCCACTACGAATAGCACGCTATACCCGGTGATCGAGGCCAGGGCTGCTCCCTGAATGCCTCTGGACGGCAACCAGGTAATTAGAGCCACTACCATCACGATAGCGGCGGCAATCCTGGCGATGGCGCTCAAGCCAGGATGTCCTAATCCGTTAAGACCGCTGATTACAATCGCTCCGGCGCTCCAAATCACCGAGGCAAACATCAGCAATCGCAAGACGTTGGTTACCGGCACGAAGCCTTCGCCATAAGCGAAGCGAAGAATGTAGGGGGCGGCGATCCATAGCGGGATAAGAATCAGAAGATGCGCGCAAAGGGTCAACCGTAGGCTTCTCGTCACCACTCGCGTTGCCTCGTCAGCATTCTTGGAGGCCGCAACCTCGGGAAGCAACGCATCGCCTACCGAGCCGGCCAGTGTGCTGGTGATGTCTGCCAGCCGCAGGGCGACGACATAGAGTCCGACTGCGCTGCTCGACGCCATTCCCACCAGCATCATCAGGTCAAGCCGCCAGTTAACAAACTCAGTCAAGATACCCGGATAGTCGCGAATTCCGTAGCCGAGCGTAGTCTTAAGTTCGGCCAAGTCCGGACGCCATTTCGGTCTGAGTTCGCTCCAAACGGCGATGAGCGAAACTACCAGCGACGCGACCAGCGACAAGAGCATGGTGTACGAAGCACTCGCAACCGTTAATTGACCGGTGAGCCACAGCAGGATGTAACTGACGAGCTGCACGCCGAAGAGGATTAATCGTAAGGCTCCGACCCAGGTAAAGCGGCGGGCTCCTTCCAACATTCCCCGGGTTAGGTCAGTCAAGAGATGAACCGGGATGACGAGCAAGTAGATCCGCGTCAATCTCAGGACCTCGGGACTCCGCTCACCAATCAGGTGCGGAATTACCAACTCAGCCAGGCCCAGCGTAATCAGCCCCATTACCAGCGTGAAGATCACGGCGTTTGAAAACAACGCCGATCCGCACTCTGGTCGCTTGGCAATCCAGAATCGATAGGCTTGCGGCAAACCAATCTGGGCAACCATCGAGAAAATCGCCGGCCACATCAAAACCACCATCAGATCGCCGCGGCCGTCCGGTCCGAGGGCCCAGGCGCTCAGTAGACTGGTAATTACCCCCGACGACAGCATCAGGGCATTCGTACTAAAGACTAACTTGATATTGCGTTCTAGCATTTATGGTGGCTGCTTTAGGTCGCCCTTGAATTCTCAACCTGCGTTTCAGTCTAAAGCGCGAGTGAGAACCTCGCAGGCATTTCTCAAACAAATAGCTCCAGAATATCCATCATCGCGCAAGCAAAAGTTACGTCTGCGCGGTGGCAAACGAGCGACTCACCGCTCTCTTTTCGCTTCGCTTCAACACCTGGCAATACATTTCGTAGGTGTTCTCCGCTACCCGTTCCCACGAGAATTGCGGCACCCTTTCAAGCCCCGCCTTAACGATCCGCCCTCGTAAGGCTTCGTCCGTAAGTAGCTGCCGCATACCGCTAGCCAGAGCGTCTGCGTCGCCTTCCGGGAAAACCAGCCCTGCATCGCCAATAACTTCAGGGATCGCTCCGCAAGTGGAACCAATGACCGGAATCCCGCTGGCCATAGCTTCGACAATCACGCGACCAAACTGTTCACGAATACGTTTGGTTGTTTCTGTCGGTATGACCAGGAAATCCAACTGATGGAAGTATTCGGGCACCAGGGCAAAATCGATGGCCCCGGTAAACTCGGCCCGATCCCGCAGGCCGGCTTCCGTAAGTTGCCGCTCAAATCCCTCGCGTTCCGATCCTTCACCGACAACCAGAAGTCGCCAGGATTCTCCCTTCAGTTTTTCCAGAGCGGCGGCCAGCACATTGAGACCCTTGCCGGGCAACATTCGACCAATGTAGCCGATGGTAGGAGGACCATCAGGACGTCGCCACCGGGCTGCTCGTGGACGGAAGGCTTCAGTATCTACTCCAAACGTGATGATGGGCGCCGGCTTTTTGAATCCCTTTGCCCGGAGCACTTCACAAACTGTTTCACTGCAGGCATAAGCGGCTTCGACTCGGCGAAAGGCACGCTGTTCGAGCCAGTTAAAGGGCGGTGGATAGTTGTGC
>DATKIS010000423.1:0-3218 GCA_035543975.1 Pyrinomonadaceae bacterium | reverse complement strand
AAATAGGGCGAGGCAAATGTTTCATCCATTGCAGGCGTCAGCGTCCGCTCTTTCTGTGACCCTTTCAGGGTCAGGTTACATTGCGATCCGATCCCGGGGGTATCGCGCTGCGCGCTCAACCCCCGGCTACTTTCTTGCAGTCCTACGGGCTGCTTCGGTGATCAGTCAAAGCATGCCATTGCCCTAATTGAGCTTGAAGCCCCAATCATCGTCGACAGACTTTCAATGGCTGCTCAGAAAACAGATCGAGAAACTGAGGGTAGGAAGGTGGGCTTGCCTGCAACTTGATTAACTCCCATGCACAACAGGAACTAAACCTTCTTAACGATTGTCTGATCAAAAAAGTATGCTAATCCTTGGCCGAGTTTACTGGTTTCTGAATTGGGCGGTGATAACTGCCATCGTTGCCATCGTTGTCCTGGTGTTGCTGCGTTTCATTGCCCAACAGGCTGACTTGAACCCCTTTGGCTGGAGTTCGATAACGATCCGGCGTCTCACGGATCCTTTTATTGGACCAATTCGACGGGGCCTGATGGGATTTGGTGTCGATCCCAAATATGCGCCGCTCGTCGCTATCCTGCTAATGATCCTGCTGGGATGGTTTGCGCTCCAGGTGGTAGCCAGTGTCTTCAATACCGTGGCTGGGATTATTACCAGCGTCGGGCGGCATGACTTTGTGCCGATCATCGGGTATGTGCTTTATGGAATCGTAAGCCTGTACATCCTGACGATTTTCCTTCGGATTATTCTTTCGTGGGGGATGGCCAGTTATTCGAATCGGATAATGCGTTTTCTGGTTAACTCGACTGAGCCGCTACTGGGGCCGCTCCGCCATAGAGTGCCGATGGTGGGCAACTTCGATATCTCACCCATCGTCGCGTTCGTGATTTTGTGGGTGATTCAGGGTGCGATCGCGAGGACTCTGTTGCACGGCCTGCCGATTCAGTTTTTCGCCTAAGCGTTTTGGTCCAAAGTCTAAGTCCAAAGTCCAGAGTCCGAAGATAGCAGCGGGCTTGCTCCCGCTCTTAGTCGGGGTCTTTTGACCTGAACGACTTCACCTGGATACCCTTGATCCCATACTCAGCTAAGAACGGAAGTCTGACATTTACGGTTCGCGTAGTGCCACGGGCATCGGTCAGCCAGATCGTCGGCGAACACGACGGTGCTTTGCGGGTCCGGATCGCTGCTCCTCCAGTAGATGGCGCAGCGAACGACGAACTCATTCGCACCCTGGCCAAAGCTTTCAATGTTCCACGCAGTGCTGTTGAAATCAAAGCCGGGCTCAGTTCGAAACTCAAGCATGTCAGGATAGCGGGTGGCTCATCAGGAGCTCTGGCTGAGATTCTGTCCAACACACGCTAAGAACCCCTGAACTACCTATGGAGTGCGGCGGCTCGACGCCGCTTTGGTCCGCGGCGGCCCGACGCCGCTTTCTTGTGTAGAGTTCAAGTCGCCGGATAATAAGGCGGCGTCAAGCCGCCGCACTCCAAAAGTGATCTTATCCGGAATTTCGGACGGATGAATGGACTCTAAGAAAACAACGTGGCGGAGAGTAAACTTTTGAAACCACTCTCGCATTCGAGACGTATGGGCATCAACATATCAGTGTGCCTTGGTCGGTGTTCACGAAAAAAGTGAATTCTTCCTTTTGGTAATCGGTAACGCTCTGGAGGTTTTATGAAGACTTACTGTCGGCATTTCCTATACGCGGCTTTGTCGCTGACGCTGGCCTTTTCCGCATTGCAAAACGCAACTGCGCAGCCGAAGGCAAAAGCGGGTTTCAGCGTGCCGGTAATCTATTACAAGCTACCGAACGGCCTGAGGGTGGTTCTTTCACAGGACGCCACCGCCCCGACGGTCACGGTAGCCACTTATTACCGGATTGGTTTTCGCGTTGAACCAAAAGATCGCACGGGTTTCGCTCACCTTTTTGAGCACCTGATGTTTCAGGGTTCACAGAACCTCGGCAAGATGGAGTTCATCAAGCTGGTGCAGTCAAACGGCGGAATTCTCAATGGCTCCACCCGCTTTGATTTCACCAACTATTTCGAGGTCGTACCCGCGCACAAGCTCGAGACTGCGCTCTGGGCCGAGGCCGACCGCATGCGCGGCTTAAACATCACGCAGGACAACCTGACCAATCAGCAGGGTGTGGTGGGGAATGAAGTTAAGGTCAATGTTATCAACCAACCCTACGGTGGCTTCCCCTGGCTGGACATGCCGCAATACGCCAACACCAACTGGTATAACGCTCACAATTTTTATGGCGACCTCAAAGACATCGAGGCTGCCACGCTGAAAGATGCCAGCGACTTCTTCAAGACCTTCTACGCGCCAAACAACGCGGCTCTGGCAATCGTGGGCGACTTTGATCCGGCGCAGGCCAAACAGTTTGTCGAAAAGTATTTCGCTGGCATTCCGGCGTCTAAGCTGCCGCCTCCGCCGGACCTGACCGAACCAAGGCAGGACAAAGAAAAACGCGCTACCAAGACGGATCAATTAGCCAAGCGTCCGGCCCTGGCCTTCGCCTATCACATGCCCGATCGTAATACGCCGGAGTTTTTCGCGATGGGTTTGCTCGATCAGATTTTGCTCCAGGGTGAAGACAGCTTGCTCCATCAGGAGCTGGTCAAACGTCGTGCGCTGACCGACTCAGTAAACGGCGGCATCAACCTGCTTGGCAACCTATACAACTACAGCGGGCCAATGCTGTGGATGGGTTCATTGATTCATGACGAGAAGGCGACTCCCGACCAGATCGTCTCGGCGGTGGATACCGTGGTGGCTCAGGTACAGGACAAACCAATCGATCAGAAGGCACTTGATCGGGCCATCACCAAGCTGCGCTCAACTTTCTACGACACCGTAGGCGCACTAAATGGATTCGGCACCGCCGACCTGCTGGCCAGCTTTGCGCTCTTTGACGATAACCCGGCCCGGATTAATCAACTCGAGTCGGAGTTTCGCAGAGTGACGCCGCAGCTGATGCAGCGCACCGCCCGCGAATTCCTGCGTCCTACGAATCGCACCGTGCTGGTTATTGAAACCAAGAAAGCAGCTCAATAGCGATCGCACTGGGCGTGTCTCTGAGTTTCTTGTTTGCCGCAATAATATGGAGATTGTTATGAACTGGAAAAAGCACCTAATCCAACTTTGCACGCTCACCTTGATGGCAGGTTTATTCCTCGTCCCCGCTGTTGGACAGAAAGAGACGCCGC
>DATKIS010000422.1:0-2837 GCA_035543975.1 Pyrinomonadaceae bacterium | reverse complement strand
AACGGGAATGTTAAGACTGTTCGCCAGGGTGAATGCTGTTAAGCCAGAGTCGGCTGAGACAATCGCGTGGTCTGGCCTCAGCATCTGTTCCGTTTCCCAAGCCTTTATCTTCTCGTAATAGCCTCTGCCTGCGGCATGTCTCAGCCACTCTCTTGGTGGATCAACGAGCGCAAAGAAGAGGAGATGGGGGCCAGTGATGTAATCGAACTCGTCGAAATTGTGGCTTAAAAATCTATCGAAATCAGGGTGCGCGTCCGGGTCATGAATAATGAAGGCAAACAGCCTAAATGAAGCAAGAGCTTTTCTCGCTGCATTCCGTTCGTATGAATCGAGATCGCCGGTGGCGAGACCGCGAAGCACGGTATACGTCGAGATTGGCATGCCCATAACTAATCTCCCGAAACTAGTCCACTCCAGTCGTTCGCTAGACAGTACCGCCTAGCGACAACACGAATGAAGCCAGCAAAAGTTGAAGAGGAGCAGGCCGGACGCCGGTTGGACTGAATGAGTCTTACGCCGCCCGCATTGCATACAACAATGCTCAGCCTAATATGCCTTCTAACATTTCAAGCAGCCCGTGATTAAACTCCGCGCGGAAATCAGAGTATTTGATGTCCGAGAGTAACGCGGGAATATCACAATTCTCACGAAGTATAGGGATGACCTTGATAGAATTACTAGAAAGCTGCCGCATGAGAGAGGAAGATAATTCTCTTTTGACCCAAGGCTTGGATACTGATGCTTTGGATAACACTACGAGCAAATGTGTTGCTCTGTCTAAGCCTTCGCTGATACGTTCAACTATACTTTCACCAACTCTAATCTCTCGTTTGTCGTACCATATATCCAACCCTTTTCTATCCATTGCTAATGCTAGATCGTCTACAAATGGCTTGTCCTCTGAAGCATGACATATGAACAAGAATAGATGGCTTGCTTCTAGCAACACCTTAAACCTTTCCACAAACGGCGTTATAGCTTGTTTCAGGATTGGGTTTTCAGCTCTTGTAAAGTGCTTAGAAAAAATCATGCCGACGTAGAATTGATTGTCCCACTCCATGCGATTTTCCGTGCCCTCAGTAACCGTGCCGGCATCAACCAAATCTTTGAATACCCTCTTTATGAGTGATAGTTTTCTAAGGGATAACGACGCATTAGTCGTAGAGTCAGATTGGTCCTTTCGTTGCATGAAATGAATGAGGAAGTGAATGAAGAAGTCCTCATTGAGCGTTCCACCTGAGTGCGTGAATGAGATGCTCAATTCATAGGAGCCTTTCTTTTTAGGAAGGTTCTTGACTTCAATAGAAGAATAATAAGGCACCTCAGTAAAGCGAATGTTTTTCAGCCCTTTGTACGTAACCTCAAATACATGATTAGAGGTCTTGGAATATGTTTTGTCTCCAATTTTGAGCACAGCTTCCATAATAGATTGAACCCAAGGGAGGCGGCGTCACCACCTATCTCGTGTTCATCCGTGGAACTCGAGTACCGTTCACCACCAAATGAAATGACGGTAAGTATTTGGGATCACCATCATTCTATCATGGAGCAACAAGCTCGAAATGATTGGTGGTTTATCGAGGACATAGTTGCTCTGTTAGACCAGCGAGGCGACTTGGTATTGAGTGATGGACACCAACTATTACACGTTTGTGGCTGCCCAAAAAATGGGAAAGTCGCTTGTAATATCTGGCCATCTTTGGCTGGAGCGAACGCTGGCCACTCGGTTCAGGCATGGGGAGGACTATCGTCCCGATGATACAGATCCATCGCCAGGTGCAGAATCAAAAACGAGGAGCGGCCCGCAGACCGCTCCTCAGACCATCGGTTTCGATGAGTCTCCGGCTGGTTATTCCTTGGCGAGTTGCTCTCCAGCAGAGCTCGCCTCCGCTTCACCAGCCGACGGAGATTCTGAAGGAGAAGTAGTTGTTTGAGAAGGAAATTCTATTGACGGCAAGTGGGCCAATTGCGAACTGTCTCAACAGAGGGGTTCACCCCAAAAACGTGTGGCCAATTTGTGGGCAGAATTTACAGCACGTGACTGGTAAGCGATGGTAAGGAACGTCAACGATTGCAAAATGCTAAGAAATTCTTGGTGGCTGCAATTTTTGAAACGGCAAATACTTACGTTTTTGCTGGGTTGGTGATTCGAATCCCACGTGCCTACCAAGTGTGGCTGGTTTGGGGAGAGGATTTGCGGATTGGGAGGGTTCGCTTTTGCTCATTATTGCGTGATCGCCATGTCTCAACGGGTGTCGAAATTCTTCACGGCATTCGCCGGAACCAGATAAACGTCGGGCAGGCATGCATGAAGAAAGCCCCATCCATAATCGGGGCGAACGACGTACCCGCCAAGGGCTTGGACATTTTCCACGTCGGCCTTATTCGGATGATGGTAAGGCTGTGTAAGTAGTAACACGTCTCCTGTTTCCAGAATCATGTCCATCGTATGTTCGATTTTTTCGGTAGGTCGTCCAGTTAGGTTGTTTTTTAGCCAGCTGTTGACTGCGTACCTTGCGTGTCCATATTGATTACGATGTAACTTGATACCTAGCAACTTCTTGAACGTGGAGAAAGTTTTTACCGGCTTGGGTGGCGGTTCTCGCAACATTTCGGCAATTCTATTCAGATAGGGAGTCGGGGCTGGTCCCGTGCTTTCCATGCCGTCCAAGCTTCCCTTCGAAGTCCTCGTGTTTCGATCATCGCGTACTCCCATCAAGTTCTCCTGTCTTGTTCATTTAGGACGGTTGGCCTACAAGCTTGAGATGTTTTGGTGTTTTAGGGCTGAACGCAAAGCTGCAATTTGGGCATTCAATTTCGTCTGGATTTAGGTGAGA
>DATKIS010000421.1:0-5961 GCA_035543975.1 Pyrinomonadaceae bacterium | reverse complement strand
GGCTTAGAAATTAAACCGTACCTGGGCCGAGACCCTGCGGTTGCCGGCTCCACCGCCGCCACCTCCGCCGCCACCGAAGCCGCCAGCTCCATTGAGAGACAGACTCTGACCGAAGGAAGGCGAAGACAGGTTCCCTTCCGGATTCCCAAGGTTGACCTTGTTGAGAATATTCTGGAAGTTAATTGAAAACTGCATGCTGTAGCGCTTGGCTTCTCCGCCGCCTCCGCCGGGAACACCCATGCCGCCCATGCCGCCCATGCCACCACCACCACCGCCGCGTGGGCCGCCGCCGCCACCGCCGCGTGGGCCGCCACCGCCACCTCCAGCGTCTGGGATGCGCGGCACGCCGCCGCCCTCGCCGCCGCCTCTGTTGCCGCGACCTCCAGCCGTGTTCTCAGCCTGGGTGCCACCAGCTTGCTTGGCCTTCGCCGCGGCGGCGCGACTTGAGGCAGTGCTGCCAAAGGTCCAGGTCTTGCTGATGCGCATGTTGACCCCTAAGAAAGCCGGACCCTCGCCATAGTTGCGGGGGATAAGCGCCTCGCCCGGAGCCGGATTGCGATTGAAGTTGCCAAACGGCGTGCAGATGATATTAGCCGCCGGGTGAGCGCAATCGACGCCTGCGGCTGCAAACGACGGTCGCTCGGTAAACTGCCGGTCAAGATTCGTGTCCTGGCCGGTGGTGATATTGAAGGGCCGTCCCGAAGTGTAATTGATTAACGGGGTCAGGCTAACCTGCCACGGCAGGTTGATGCTTCCAAAGAAGCTGAAGCGATGCCGGATATCAAACCCGGCGCGGCCATATTCTCCGGTTAGGTCGTAGGAATTCACTGGGAAAATCCCGCCGCCCTGGCCGTCGGTGTCATTCTCGGTTTTGCTCAGCGAGTAGTTTGCCGAGAACGAGATGGTTCGGTTAAAGCGATTGTTAAAGCCGATGAACCACTGGTTTTGGTCGAATCGACCGCTCGACTCGTATTGATAAACTTCGCCAATATTGCCCAGCGGACGCGTGCCATTGGGGTTCAGCGAGCTGATCGTGCCGGGCAACGGCGCATTAATGTCGCGGGCCCGAATTACATGTTGGATATGAATACTGTAAAAGCCGGTGAACATGGTGAACTTGTAAGGCAACTGCCGCTCGACCTGAACCCCAGCCACATAAACCGCCGGAGCCTGTAAGTTGTCGGCTACCCGCCAGGTAATCGCCCGCGGAATTACGTTAAGACTCGCCACCGACGGAATCGCCGGGTAAACGTCGAGCGGACTAACGGCTGGCGCTGAGAACTGCAGAATGCCATTCACACTCTCATACAGCGGCCGCTCGGTAACAAAGAACTGTTGTTGCGTTGTGCCGTTGAACCGGTTTGCATTGAGAATATTGCCTTCCCCAAACCTGTTGTAGAAAACGCCGGCGCCAACCCGGATTACCATGCTGGGAGGACGCGTCGAATTTGCGGCGCCCGGTGACCACGCCATGAAGAGACGCGGTGCAAAATTGTATTTGCTGCTGATGTTCGTTTGATTCTCATAGCGCAACCCGATGCCAAGCGTCAGGTTTGGCCGCAGACGCCAGTCGTCCTGCATATAAAGTCCTGCTTCGATCTGGCTTACGCTGGCGTCCGGATTTCCGCTCGAGATACTGAATTGGGATGCGCCGCCGCCCATAGCGCGAATCTGCGCCGCGTTGCGACCGAGTCGCTGCCCTAACAGGGTCCGACGGTATCGTTCGAGACTGTCCACAAACACTGGCTGGGTGGTTATCGGGTTGTTGTTGGCGTCCAGCGTCGGAACAAAACCGCCAGTGAAAACATATTGGCCTCCGAAGTTGCTCGGGCTACTGTCGGAAATGCTAACGCCGCGAACCTTGCCGCCAAACTTAAGTGAGTGAGTCCCTCGCTGCCAGTTTAGAAAATTTTGCAATTCCCACCGGCTGCTGCTGTTCAGTGCGTGCCCCACTTGTGAGCCACCACTAGTGAAAGCTCCACTTACCTGGAGCACCGGAAGGCTGCTGTCCCCGAAGCGCTCGTTAGTACTCTTGTTGTACTGGAAGCGTGTCTCACTGATCATCGAGGCGTTAAGAACGGCCGTCTCGGTGAGGGTCAAGCTGTGATTCGTTGAGAACGTGTCATAGCCGCGCTCAGGCAGAGAGAAGCCACCTACGCCGCTGTTTTCTGTCCTGAAGCGGTTGTAGTTGTACCGGGCTACCAGGGTGTTGTTGGGATTGAGCTGGTAGTCGAAACGCGGACCGAAACTTATATTTCGCCGCGGCACCACTACGCCAAAGCCCGAATTGAACGGATTCAGATTCGAATCCAACTGTCTCACCGTCACCAATTCGTTGTCGTCAGTTTCGCGCCGGTCGAAGTCGATAAAGAAGGAAGCTTTCTTCGCCACGAGTGGGCCGCCCAGATTGCCACCGTAGCTTCGTATCTGATACGGGGTCCGGCTGTTAGAAAACGGATTACGTGAGTTGAGGCTCTCGTCCTCAAAATTGAAGAACGTGCTGCCGCGAAGTTTGTCGGTACCCGGGCGCGTCAGAATCTCGATACGACCCGAAGCCTGATCGTTTTCAGCCGAGAAGGGATTCTGGTTGATACGAATCTCGCGGATTGAATCTTTCGAGGGCATGCGCCCGCCAGAGAAACCGTCAACGAAAATCTGACCACCATTTGGGCCCATCGACGGACCCGCCAGAGCCTGTAGGGCTGCGGCCAGCTCATCCGGATCATCCGGCAACGCATCGAGGTCCTTGCCAGTGATCTTGGTCTGGTTGGCGTTGTCCGTGGCTTCCGTGCTGAGCGGAGTCTCAGCGGCGATCGTTACCTTTTGCTCTTCAATGGTGACCTTCAAGGTCAGATCCATCGTGGCCCGTTGTCCCGCGGTAAGATCCAGCTCGGAATCCTCAAGGAGGCCGAAGCCTGGAGCGGTAGCGCGAACCAGGTACTTTCCTGGTGCCAGACCATTGAAGACATAGACACCTTCGCCGTTGGTGGTGGCAGTCTTTTCCACCCCATCCGGTAAACCAGTCAGCGTTACGGTGGCCCCGACGATCGTGGCTCCGAGTTCATCCTGGATCACTCCGCGCAAGCTACCTCGGGCCTGTTGGCCGAGCACAAACACAGACGATAGAACCATAACTAGGGCAATACCCAGGCATGGCCGCAAAAACTTTGTGGAGACGTTCATAATTAAGACCTATTGAATCGGAAAGTGAAACTTCTGAAAACCCGGTCGGTCCGGGCCCTAACAAACTTTTGGGTTATGGCAAACCGATGCCAAACTGAACTGCACCCAAGCCACCTGCCGGGTTCGGGGCACTAGGTCCGCCGCCTGTCTGTGGCTGCCTGGCTGCAAGCATGGCCAGGAGCGTGTCGGCTCCCGAGATAAGACTGATTGCCGTCAAGCGATTCGGGTCAGCACCTTTTGTACTGGAGACGATGATTGTGTCACCGACTTTGACGTCCGCCACTGCAATTATCGGTAACCGTTCAATCAAGTCCTGGACGTTCATTCCACCCCCACGCATGCCCCCCGGGCCCCCGCCCGCACCTGAAGCACCGCCGGGACCGCCCTGCTGGCCACCAGCTGGCTGGGGTCTGGCCCCGCCCTGAGCCGATTGCGGAGGTTGACCACCTGGAGCACCATTTCCTCCCGGGCGTCCTCCTCCCATCGCCATCATCATCCCCATCATTTCGTTCGCTGGGGGAAACTTTCGCAAAACTGCGTCCTGTTTGACGACAATCGTCAATGGTTGCTTAGTTTGGGAATCGGTGATTTTGACTTCGCCGGTAGCGGCGTCTATCGCTGTCACTACACCAGACACCATCCTGAAGGCTCCGGTTACAACTTTTTCGGGGGTAAAGGAAGTGCCATCGGTGCTCTTATCGCCCAAGGCCCGGACCTGGTCGCCGACTTTGAGCTCTTCAAATGTGGCCATCTTGGCATCGGCAAACTTGATTGAGTCTGGTGCGTATCGACGCATCTCGACCTTATCCGAAACGGGAACGGTGATGGACTGTTGCCCCGCCAAAGAACGGCTTGAAATGGTGATTTCCTTGGTCTCAGGCTTCAGAGCCGTGATAATCCCCAGGATGCCCCGCTTCTTCCATTCAGCTCGGTCTTCCTCTTGTTTCTTGGCGATATCCGCCTTGTTCATCACAATCAGGGCCGTGGCCGGAACTGACTTGTGGTCGTCGGCTACTTTTCCTCGGGCCCAAACGCGATCGCCTTCACCAACCTCGGTAAATGTGATCTTGGCTGCGTTGGTCAAGGTCTTTTCACCCGGGGCCAAACGCATGTAGACAGTCTTGTCGCCCAGAGCGACCGTGACCAAAGAGCCGGCATCGGTCTTGATAACAAACTGCTTCGCGAGCGGGTCGATTACCTTCACCTCCCCGATGGCGCCGGTAGGCGTTATTCCTGAGTCGCCCCCCTGAGCGGGTGTGGCTGGGGTCGATTGTTGTGCTGAAACACTGAAACCGGCTGGCACTGATAACACTGCCAGCGCAGTTGCGAGAAAAAGCGCTTTCATTCCGCCTCCTGTTTGTTTTACGAGACCACCTTGGGCGGTCAACTGCTTTGATTTTGGAGTATTAATGCAAATATCCCGGGCTATCCCTGTGTTTTACGCATCACGCCCCGCGAATGTTCTGGTTAAACCTGCTCGTTGATAAGGTCATCCAAGCGCAGACAGATTGCGCTGGGATGCCGGTGTTCGAAAAAGTTGCACAATTCAGCAACCCGATCGCACCAGAACGTTTTTGATGCGCGACGAGCGCGTTTCGTCTGAATTTTTTGAGCGGTGGCCGGAATTCGCGTGTTTAGGTCTCCTGTCGCCGTCGCCAGCCAACTCGATAGCGGGCGGTGAGCGCGAGACCGAGGCTGGTCACTAAGACAACCGCGACAACAAGAGGCCAAATGTAGGGGAGGGAGGAAAGCGTTATCCAGAACGTGGTTCCGAGAATCAGGGCGACGGCCTCCGAATTACTTCCATTCCGTAACAACTTTCGTTGCAACCATCGTCCGGTTGCCGCGTAAATGATCACGCGTCCAAACAATAACGCGACGACAATCAACAGCAGCGCCATCAAACCAACCAGCAGGCTGATTGCATAAGGGAGATAACGCAGGCTTAAGATCACCCCAGGCCCGATTATCAAAGACCCTACGACTCCGATGATCGCCACCCGCCCCAGGGTTAACTGGAGACGAGCGATTCCTCGGCTGATTGTCCCAGGCATTGCCGCAGTCAACGCCAACGACACGATGAACCAAAACAGTATCGCCAGCAGGCGAAGTCCGATGTAGGCTGGGGACCAACTCGGCGCCAGCAAATCTCTTGGGTTACGCATCAGGCTTCTCAGCTCATGCTCGTAACCGGTGTAAATAATGGTCTGGGCTCCCGAACTGCGCAGCGGCTCTTTGTCGGCTGAACGGTAGGAACCGCCCACCACCATCACGTCCCCGTTGATGCGAGCACCTTCAAGTTGAATCACCGAGCCGCCTATCGCCGCGACGTCTCCATCAACCGTACCGCTCACGATCACGTCGCCGCCCATGGCAAATGCGCCATTCCGGGCGGTACCATCGATTCTTACCGAATGTCCCAAAGAGTAAACGATGGTTTCGCTGACGCCATTAACAACGTAAGGAATATCTCCCGGTTTCGGTTCATAGACGTTTTGCGCCTGGGCAGCCAGCAGCATCAGCGGAATGACAAACAAGGCAGCACTCGCCCTAAACAAGCGGCCCAGCGGTAGCAGGGGGTTTAGATTGTAAGCGGGTTGAAAGAAGGACTCATTACCCATTGATGATCTGGACATGTTCCTGCGAACTGCGCTTTATTCGATAAAGCGAGTTCGGTGATAGCGCGTTATCAGGAGGGAAAGAGCTGCAATTGCGAGAATAATCAGAAGCAAACCACCTAAGCCCGCAAGTCCCGAATCCGAGATGAATCCGCGGCTG
>DATKIS010000420.1:0-2147 GCA_035543975.1 Pyrinomonadaceae bacterium | reverse complement strand
CCGGCGTCGTGAAGTCGGCGGTCAGGAGTTGCCAGCCATTTGCGCCCTCAGCAATTGACGGTGTCGCCGCCAACAAAAGCGAACCCTTGACCGCGGTGGCCACAATGCGCGGACCCGGCGCCATGATCACCCCGTCAGTCTTCGCATAACCTTGAAGTCGATACCGGACACCCGGCTCCAGCAGAACCAATTGCCTAATTTCGTTTCTGAGAACGGCGGTGTCGCGTCCCAGAAAGTCCAGCCGCAGCGACCGGCTGCCGGTGTGTCCTGAGTTTGGATCGATGGCCACCCGAGCAAACTCGCTGGGCTCAAGCGTCCAATCGAAGTGCGTAAAGTTGCGAAAAGGATCTTCTTCAAAACTTCCATTCCAAACCAGAGTTCCTTCCGCGGCCCCCACTAACTTTAGCCACAGAACGTGGGTGAGGGTAAGTTCGCCGGCGGTCATCAGACTGTTTAGAAACGTGGCACCCTCGGAGGAGTCGAGGATCGTTCGATCTTTAATCTCCCCAAACACAAGCGTGGCCTCGACCGGGTGATGCTGCTTCAACAGGAAGTTAGCCAGAATGTATCGGGACCGAGAATCGTCATTGGTGGCGGCGATCACTGCCTGGACGTCGCCTTTGGTGATTTGCCAAAGGTAGTCAAGAGAAGTTTCCAGAGAGGCGTGGTCTGTCACTGTGGCTCGTCGAAACTCAGTCACCGCCTCAGCCACCCTGCCGTGGTCGCCCAGGAACTTTGCCAGCCGCAAGCGGGTTACTGCGTTATACGGCGCAAGTTCGGCAGCCTGTCGTAGTGACTCCTCGGCAGCTCGGAAATCGCCTTGGTCTTCCTTAATCGAAGCCAGAGTGAGTCGATACTTGTGATTATCCGGCGCTAATTTGACCGCCTGCATTGCATGCGACTCGGCTGCTGACAGGTCTGTTGGTCGTAGGGATTCCGCCAGCGTCGCCTGCAAACTGGCCGACGCCGGTAGATACTTCTCCGCTCGGAGTAGCACCGTGGTAGTGGCGGCGGAATCTCTGCCGGTGAGGCGGGCTAACACAAAGTGAGAAGCTGCGAGCACGACCAGCAGCAGACAACACCCGATCCCCAGCACCGAGAATGTGGCCAGCGACACTCGCTGAAGGTCAGCCGCGATGTTCATTGTTCCGATGGGAGGTGGATAACTGCGGTTGGGACGTTCGTTGATGCTCAGTCGAGCGGGCGGCCAATCTCAGCCAAATCAAAACACCGTTCGGCCTGGACAAGAAGTTAGTAGCTTTGTCTCAAAAGCAAGAGCCCGAAATCGGTATCCGGTTGCGCCGCTAAGCGGCGGGTGAATTTAGCCCGGCCTTTCAAGGCCGGGTAAAGGAGGGCCACTCGTCTTTTCGTCGCGTTAGCGACGACCGACAACGGATTCATGCGTCGCTGACGCGACGCCGGCCGGTTCGGCAATTATCCCCCGGCCTTGAAAGGCCGGGCTAAACTCAGCCACCGCTGCGCGGCGGAAGGCGCTCTCACTCGCTTCTGAGCTATTTTCAGTCGTCCGCTAGCGCGGGCTGAGTAGACGCCGCCCCCGCCGGAACATACTTGCTCCACTTCACCCGGTAGCGTTCACGCATCTTAATACCATCAGGAACCAGCGAGGCAAACGCCAACCCCAGGAAAAATGCGGGCGCAGCTAGTCTCATCGCGTCGCCTAACATGAAGAGCAAGCTCCAACTAACCAGCATGACCTTTAACACTCGCTCCGGATTAGAACTGGCGCCGGTAACTGTTCGCACCGCAGCCACCACTAGCAACACCAGCGCGAGAAAACCAAAGACCCCATGCTCGGCCACCAGTCGGGAATACTCAGTGTGGGCAGCGACCGTCCGGCGAAAGGACTTGTGATGAAACTTTGCCTGCCCCGGGCCTACTCCGAAAACCGGATTGTCTTCCCAGGTCTTCAAATCATCGGCAACGATCACATCCCGGCGCGTGGGTGCGGTATTGCGGAACCGGGTCACCAGGTAGCCGCGCGTAAATTCATCAAGCTTCGGTAACAGGACATAGCTGCCGAACACGAACAGCAGCGCACCGAGCACCAGCAATCTAATCCGGGCCCGCCGGTTCTTGAGCAGAAACAAGGAGGTCAACATCGAACTGGTGAAGGCGATGAAAAGTCC
>DATKIS010000419.1:0-3723 GCA_035543975.1 Pyrinomonadaceae bacterium | reverse complement strand
AGGCCAAAATCCAGAAGAAGGCGCATTCGGGGGGCTGGAAGCTCCTTGCGGATTCTCTTTTTCACTAGCTCTTCTGAGCTCATCGTCATATGCCGCACCGCCTGTCCAATCTGTCTTAGTTCCGTCTGGGAGCTCAACCGGCGGGTCAGGATCGAAACTGTGAGCAGGTGCTTTTGTTATAGGATCGCTCGCCACCTTGTCACTCGCTCTTCCCTCTTTCCCTGCGACCGCCGGGACTTCAGAGACTGATGACTCGGGGCGCTGCCTCAGGATGACGCTCCACTCGTCAAGTTCATCGCCCCTCTGCTGTTTTCTAAGGTAGGTCAGAAAACCTGTGCGCAGGCGATTAAGATCGAATCCGAGAGCTTGAAGTTGGCGCGCTGCCGATGGCTGGTAGCCAGGACTCGGCATGATCGGCGCTAGCGCGGGCCTGGGTGGTGGGCTCACATCAGTTGCGAGAATGGCGCCGATGACGTGCCTGGTATGAATTCCTTCACCCTTGGGATGAGTTTTGGCGGCAATATCGCCAGCGAGGGAAAGCACATCTGCCAATTCATCTCGCAGAAGGGCCAACCTCGAAGCCTCTTCCGGTGAAGTTATCCGCGACAAGTACTGGCCGTAAGCTTCGGGCAGGCGCAGAAGAGCGACCGGCAAGCCATCAACTAATTGTCGAGCTGGTAGTGACGGTTCCTTGCCCTGAATTGGGCCGTAAGCGTTATTAACTGCCAGTTCCTTTTCGAGCAACGAGACGAAAGCTCTTTCAGTCCTAAGCGAGTCCTTCCCCTTCACTCGATCCAGGATTGCGCCGAGCATCAGAGCGGAATCAACAGGCTGTTCCCTGCTCACAGAATAGCCGCCTGCTAATTGCAGCGCCTTCGCTTCATCGGGTCGCAACCGCTTTCCCAGTGCCGTGGATTCAAGTAGCTCGCCCAGAGTCTTCACAAAGCTCGCGTCCGAAGGAGGTGGATCCGCCGAAGGAGGAGCATTCGAGGTAACCTTCTGCGCTGTGGACTCTGTATCTTTTGAAGCCGGGTTAGGGGACAGGTCCTGCCGTGAGTCACCCGAAGGATCGCTAATTATAGGCGGACTAAGAAGCTCCTTAATGCTACCGACCAGGTTCTCTAACGCTGGTTCCCTAAGGTCCTTGTTAAACTGAACCCATTGTATGTGTGAAAGAAATACCGGCAGTTTTCTGATGTCAGCGCCCGGAAGGAGCACCGGAATTACCCAATACGCGCCCTCGCTTTCTTCAACCCGGCGCGCAAGGCCCTTAAAGACCTCTTCTTCCTGATAAGGTCCCAGGCCGTCCATTCCAAGAATGACGAGTGCGCCTTTGGATTGGCGTAACGCTCGTAACGCTTCGTCACGCGCCTTAGACATAGGTTCTCCGGGTCGAACCCCCCGGTAACGCCAAATGTTGATCCCTCTCAACTCTAGTAGATTCACCAACCGCTCGACCATTCCCTCATCCACGCGATTGTAGGAGAGATAAACATCGGCTGGTCTTTGTGGACTCATTTCTGTTCCCTCAGATCGTTTGCCGCCTGAAAACCTGTCGTCGGGAGCGATACTCTCCCGGGGAAGACAGGCGAAAATGTCGGTTCAGCTAGGACCCTTCCTCTGAATGGCCTAACTAATGAAATCGTTTCGGAAAGCTTTGGTCTAACCGGCTTTGCCCGAAAAGTCGGCGAAGCCGACGAATTAAAGTAGCCCACCGATTCATCGGTGGGATCAGGTTGATCTGAAAACGCCAGTCCGTGAGACGGACGGCTGAATCACCAAGGGCTTGGATCGCCAGGAGTCTATCAGTCGTCCGTTTCACGGACTCCGACCTCGCTCCAGACCGATTACCCAGCACTGAAGTGCTGGGCTACTTTCATTCGTCCGCTCGCGGATTGAAAGCCAGAGCCGACTTTTCCGGCAAAGCTGGTCTCACTGGTAGTCGAAGCGCTAAACCGTGAAGACTTCTGCCGCCAGGATCTGGTAGCGCTTCTAGTCATCGCTTTGAAACGTGGGCAAGGCCTGGCTTATTTCAACTGAATCAGGATTTCTTGACTGGCTTAGTCTTCATCTCTGGGTAACGCGAGGCTTCAAGTTCTCTCTGATCGCGACGGTAGTCGAACGAGGACAACGGCCAGAACACGATTGATGAAACAACCTGCACTAATTCGGTGATGTGAATTATCTCGACCGGAGTCAGGCCCTGTCAGGCCCTATTCTGCGAGGCTCTAATCGATGGGCGGGATTCTAGCATATCTCGATTGGTCGTTGCCTTTCGGAACCATTCTCAATCAGTCTTGGTAAGGGCAATGCCGGCATCCGCTGTCGCAACAGTAACCCCGACGCCGGTGATAGTTCGCTGTAAACACAATGAACCCAGCCTCGGAATAGTAGTCTTCGCCTTCCACCAGCAATGCCGGATCGGCTTCCCTGTCCGCTCCGGCGACAACTTGCTCTGATATCCGCTGTGACTTCATGGCAGACTGATCACCAGGATCGCTCCCGTGGAAAGCTTGCCGAACCACTCCAGCCAGGCACGACGGACAAAAACAATCGCGGGCGTCAATCGAAGTTAAGGGCAGGTGTGGCAGGTCCTCGCACCAGCACGGACCGACATTACCCTCCGCCCCGCAACCGAAGTCACTTCCACAGCTTGAGCAGGTTTTTTGTTTTGCTGTAGTCATAAGCTGCTACGGAGAGACTACGGTTTGAGCGCATTGAACTTTTGATAAGCGCTCGCGATTGCTACCAGCCTGGCCACCCGCTGACGCAGGTGGTTCTGACTTTGCAAGCCTGCCATCCGCTCACGCAGGGGGGCTGACCTTGCAAGCCTGGCCACCCGCTCACGCAGGTGGTTCTGACCTAAAAGCTAAAAGAAGCGCCCGCCCGCCCGGTGCGTCCCGGAACGCGAAAGCCACTCTCGAAATACTCGCGGTTGAAGAGATTGTCCACATAGCCGAACAAACGCAGCGAGCGCGATTCCTTCAGAGGCACGGTGTAACTGATTCCCAGATCGGCCCTCGCTAAACCATGAAAGCGATAGGCCCGGCTGCGAAACGTGCTGGAATCAAAGACCGGAGCGAGGTAGTCGCTTGATGCTGCAAGTTCAAAGTTAATCAGAAATCGACCCCCCAGACGCTGCGTCGTAACCAGCGAGAATTGCTGATCGGGGACCACGAAGGACCGGAGAACACCCGGTACCTGCGGCGTGCGCTGCCGGCTCTTCGTGTAGGTATAGGCGGCTGAGATATTGAGTGTGCTCGAAGGTGTCGCCGTCAGGCTCAACTCAACGCCACGAGCGATGCCGCCATTCGTATTGACGTAACCACCGAATCGGCCAAAAGGATCTGTTGCCGGATTAATCAGCCCTGAGAAGTCGAAGATGATCACTTTTTGAAGTTCGGTGTAGAAGTAAGTCGCTGAGGCGCGCAAACGGTTTCGGTAAAGTGTTTGGTCAATCCCCGCATCGAAAGCGATTGAGCGGTCCGGACGCAAGCGCGGATCGCCGTAGACGGAATAACCAAAGAAGCTACTGAAGAACGTGCCAAAGCGTTCAAACAGAGACGGGGCCCGGTAGCCATTGCCGACGTGGCCGCGCAACTTTGTCCCGGACGAGCGGAACATGTAAGCGATTGAGCCATCGCCCGTGTAGGCTGTTGGCGGAGACAAGAAAGTAAGCCCCTGGTAAGGGGAAGAAGTGGCGGGCGTAAACACCGGCTGTTG
>DATKIS010000418.1:0-3357 GCA_035543975.1 Pyrinomonadaceae bacterium | reverse complement strand
TACTCCCTTTGCCGCTCAGCAGGCCGCTTATGAAGCCGCGAAGAAGGCTCACGAAGCAGGAATGCAGCAATGCGAAGTGCGGGTTAAGGGCCCGGGTGGCGGTCGCGAATCAGCGATTCGGGCGATTGCCAACGCTGGGATCAGGGTCACCACAATTCGCGATACGACACCCATTCCACATAATGGATGCCGGCCGCCAAAGCGGCGCAGAGTTTAAGTATTGCCGACTGCCGGGGCCGCCGGTCGACGATTGCGAGTCAATCGGAATTTTGGCGGCAATGATGAAGTCGGAGATTGAAAATTAACCTAAAGGACGAAGGGTCGGCGTTTTTGGAAGCAGAAAATCTCGAGATCTGGACCTCAATTGAGGTCGCAAATCTGGGATTTCGTTCTGAGTTTCCAAAGACGCAGCCTGTAAACTTTTCCGTCGAATAGACTGGAGGCAGAAAACCATTGGCTAGGTATAGAGACGCGGTGTGCCGTTTGTGCCGCCGTGAAGGTGCAAAGCTTTTTCTTAAAGGTGATAGGTGTTACAAGCCCTCGTGTCCGATCGAAAAGCGCGGCACGCAGCCGCCCGGACAGCACGGGAATTCAATGCGTCGCGGCAAGGCGCTGGTTGGCTATGGCCAGCAGTTGCGCGAAAAGCAGAAGGTCAAACGCATCTACTTCATCCTTGAAGGACAGTTCCGTAACTATTTCGAACGCGCTGCTCGCATGAAGGGACTCACGGGTGAGAACCTGTTGTTCCTGCTTGAGCGGCGTCTGGATAACGCAGTTTACCGCGCAGGGTTTTCCACGTCTCGGCGGCAAGCGCGCCAGCTGGTTAATCACGGCCATGTCCTGGTTAACGGACGCAAGGTAGACATACCTTCATACCAGGTTAAGGCCGGCGAACTGATCGGTATCAAAGAGGGCAGCCAAAAGAATCCGCATATCGAGAGTGCCTGGCAAACTGCTTCTGGTCGTGGGCGTCCGGCTTGGATTGCCCAGGATGGCGGCCAAATGTCAGCGCGCATTAGCGGCATGCCGACTCGCGAAGATATTGATCGCTCGATAAACGAGCAGCTCATCGTCGAGCTTTACAGCAAATAATCGGAAACCTGGGGAACTGCATTTGGATTGCAGTTTCCCGGGCTAACAGTTTTCTTAATAATCGGGACTCTAAAACGCTATGGCTATGGACCAAAATAATCTATGGACTGGATTTCAAATGCCTCGTCGCTTGGCGGCGGATTCTGAAACCCTCACTGAACGCTATGGCCGCTTCTCGGCTCAGCCTTTCGAGCGCGGGTTCGGGACGACAGTCGGCAATTCGTTGCGTCGAGCTTTGCTTTCTTCGATCGAAGGCGCTGCGGTTACGGCGGTGAAGATTGAAGGAGTTGAGCACGAGTTTTCATCGATCAAAGGCGTCGTGGAAGACGCGACTGACGTAATTCTGAATCTGAAGCAAGTGCCGTTTAAGCTTCATGGCGGGGAGTCCAAGACTCTGCGGATCTCCAAAGAGTCGGCCGGTGAAGTGACTGCGGCCGACATTGAGGCCGACGCGGATGTCGAAGTGTTGGACGACTCGGTCCACATCGCTACCGTTAGCGAAGGCGGTTCGCTCAAAGTTGAAATGCGGTTGAAGCGCGGTCGAGGCTATGTATCAGCTGATCGCAATTTCGACGAAGACCTCTCGCTTGGCTACATTCCGATTGATTCGGTTCACACGCCCGTAAAGAAGGTTAATTACACGGTAGAAGCGGCCCGTCTCGGACAAAACACAGAGTTTGACAAACTCACGATTGAGGTTTGGACCGATGGTTCGGTTAAGCCGGAAGATTCGATCGGTCTGGCGGCCAAGCTAATCAAGGACCATATGTCCATCTTCATCAACTTTGAAGAGGACACGGACGATTTTGCTTATTCGAAAATAGAGCGACCTCCGCTCCCTCGTAATGACCAGTTGGATCGTTCAGTTGATGAACTCGAATTGTCAGTTCGCTCCTACAACTGTCTGAAGAACGCCGATATCCGGACTATTCGTGACCTGGTACAACGCAGCGAACGCGAAATGCTGGCGACTAAGAATTTCGGCAAGAAGTCGCTGAACGAAATCAAGGACATCCTCAACGGGATGGGTCTGGACTTTGGGATGGAATTTGACGAGCAGGGAAATCCGATTCCCGGCACCGGTGGTCGTGACGGCGCCGACCTGAGTGACTTCGAAGGCGAAGAGGATTAAGGGCGCCCGCGTTGGCGGCCAGCGAATCTATCGACGCGTTGCGACGCGTTTACGAAACCAGTAAAGGGTACTAACGGATTTTAGAGTCATGCGGCACTTAAAAGCACATCGCAAACTTGGTAGAACCACCGAACATCGCATGTCAATGCTGCGCAATTTAGCCGTCTCGCTGATTAATTCCCGAGACGAACGCATTGTCACCACGCTGCCTAAGGCAAAAGAGCTCCGGCCTTTCGTCGAGCGCGCCATCACACTGTCGCGCAAGGCAAGCAACCTGGAAGGCGAAGACACGGGGCCGCGGGCGTTGCACTTGCGTCGTCAGGCCGCAGGTTTCTTTCACGCCGGCAACATGCAGGCATCAGCCCTGTCCGGAAAGCGTGGCCAGGTTCGCGCACCGCGTACTGCCGGTATGGCTGCACTGAAGCGTTTGTTTGATGAGCTGGGAGAGCGCTATAAAGATCGACCGGGTGGCTATACGCGGATATTCAAGCTTGGCCGCCGCGCCGGAGATAACGCCGAAATTGCGATAATTGAATTGGTAGACAACCAAGGCGAGCGTGCCGCGCTGGAGGCAGCCAAGAAGCGAAAGCCGGCTGCTTCAAAGAAGAAGAAGTCAACCGAGGCGAAGGAAGCGGGCAGCGGAAAAAGCAGCCCCGCTAAGAAAGAGCCGGCCGATAAGGTGAAGGCCTCAGAGAAGGCGACCGCACCAGATGACTCCTCTGACAAGACGGCAAATGAGGCCAAGGCCCAGGCGCCGGATGCGGACGCAGCCGACGAGAGCTAGAAAACGATTCGATTCAAACTTTGAAAACGCCGGGGTGGCTATCACGCTCGGCAGAGGAATTGCCCCAAACGGCCATCGGCATCGCAATCCGAGTCTTTTGGGGCTCAACACTTTGATGGGGCGGTAAGACTTTGGCCCAAATGGCACCGGAAAAAAAGATGGACGATCACGACAGCCCAAAGGTAGAGGACAACGCGCAACCAGAGGCTGAGGTGGTGATCGAAACGGGACGAGCGCGCGGACGCCGTCGCCCTCGGTCGGCGGGTACCGAAGCTTCTGTGAATATGGATGAGTTGCGCGAGCTCATTCAGTTGATTCGCGACAACGAATTCACTGAGTTTGAACTCGA
>DATKIS010000417.1:0-7800 GCA_035543975.1 Pyrinomonadaceae bacterium | reverse complement strand
CGATTGATGATCTGAGACACATATGATTCGGTGTCGTTCATATCGCCAATCAGAATTGCCTGGGTCGGGCAAACAACCACGCACGCGGGTTCCAGCCCCACATCGATGCGGTGGGCGCAGAAGTTACATTTTTCAGCTGAATGGTCTTCGGGGTTAATGAAGATCGCATCGTAGGGACACGCGGCAATGCAGGCTTTGCAACCGATACAGATCGATTTATCGAAATCGACGATCCCGTCAGCTCGTTTGAACATTGCGGTCGTCGGGCAGGCGGTGACACACGGAGCGTGAGCACACTGATTACAACGCGTAACCTGATGCGCTCGCCGAGCCTGGGGGAAGACGCCGACATCTACATGCTTCACGTAGGTACGGGTGACTGAAAGCGGGACCAGGTTCTCCGATTTGCAGGCGGTGGTGCAGGCGTGGCAACCGATGCACCGCGTTTGGTCAATTACCTTGGCCCACTGCATTGGACGACCCTGTGGTTCTTCAAGCATGTGATTCTGACGCGGCTACCCGGTTGCCGGCGATAATCAATTTAGCGGTTTGGCGAGAGCGAACTATATCACGCCAAGGGGTGAAGAAAATACGAAGGTTTGACCTACTAGTTTGAACTTCGCTCGTGACGACCCCTGCCTTCCTGGAGGAGTTCAGTGACACCGGCTACTGCCTGTCAGCCCATCAGGCTGAGGCCCGACCCGCTCAAGACATGCCCAAGAGGTCGCCTTGACAAAAGCAACCCAGCATATGAAATTAGCTGCGACCATTTGGTTTCAATGCAGTTATTAGAACCTGGAGGTTGATAGATGCGTCATATTGTTTCCTTTTTTGCCATAGCCATTCTGGGCGTGCTGGTTTTCACCGCCTGTAATTCGGCCGAACTAAAAACTTCAAAAGGCTCCTCGCCGGCGGCGCCCATTCAGGCCACGAAAACGCCGGCCGACGGCATCCGCCGCGTCACGGTCGCCGAGCTGAAAGATTTGCTGGCCAAAAACGGGGCTCTGGTTATCGACGTACGAAATGAAGAGTCGTACAAGGCGAGTCACATTAAGGGGTCGAAGCTAATTCCTGAGGCTGAAGTCGCGAAACGCAGCGACGAGTTGCCGAAGGATAAGCTGATAGTGACCTACTGTTCTTGACCAAACGAACATACGTCCGCCCGTGCGGTGGCCGATCTCAACGCAAAAGGTATTGAAAACGCAGCTGCCCTGCTGGGCGGTTTCATGGCTTGGCAAAATGCCGGATTACCGGTTGAGTCAAACAGTAAGTAATTAACCCCCAATGCACTGTTCGAACTGTGGAACCTACATCGCCCCCGGAGTGCGTTTTTGCTCCGGATGCGGTTCTCCTGCCAGTGATCCCGAGATGACGAAAGTGGCGCGGCTGCAGGGGGGCTTGCCTGAACGACTGACTGGTTCTGAAGATCTCGAGCAAACGGTTTTCACGGTTCGACCCACGCTGGTTTTTATTAAGCTGGGTTACGCTCTGGCGGTTATTGGGGGGATTGGTCTGGTTATTCTACTGGCCATGATCTCGGCGCCCTGGTACATCTCAATACCTTTGGCGCTAGCGCTGTTGTTGATTCCGGCCTACTACCATCTCCGGCGAAATATGGTTCGCTATACGCTAACCGACTCGAAAGTCGAAATCGATACAGGCCTGATAGCCCGCACAACCCGCAATATTCCCCTCAGCAAGATTCAGGACGTAACGGTTTCTGCCAGTATTCCCCAGCGAATCCTCAGGTTTGGCGATATCATCATCGACAATGCCAGCGAACTGGGCGGGACAACCGTTCTCCACAACATCAGCAATCCTCGCCACTACGCCGACCTGCTTTTGCGCGAACTCAGACGCTGGCATTAGACTGCTATTCACAATTGGGCTACCAACTCCCATAAAGGGCGGAACATCTTAGAATCTCAGGGTTCTAAATAGCATACTGATCTATGAGGTGATCGCGTTGTTTTCTCGAAGTACCGGCAGATTCTTGCTTGTGTTGGCTTTCTCACTGCTGTGGTTCGTACCCGCGGCAGCCCAAAATTCTGACGCCAATCCAGTCGATAAGCTGGCAATCGCCACCGCCGGCAAACTATTACCGGACAAGGTGGGAGAGTTTCGAGCTTCAGGTTCGGTCACTTCTCCCGAAGCCCCCGATGAGGCGACTCATCGCGCCGCGGGGACCACTTCCCGAGCGGCCCGCACCTATGCCGCTAAAGACGGTAGACGTTTTTCGGTTGTCCTGACCACAGTCAGTTCGGACTCAGCGGCCTACGCAGAGCTGACCGCGAGACGGGCTGCAACAAAAGGCACAGAAGGCGTCAGTCATGATGCTGGGGTTAGCACGGCCAGCTTTTCGTACTCAGACGGCAAGAGCAATAACCTTACATTTTTCAAGGGGCGCGTGAGTGTTTTAATAACCGAGACTGGTGGGGAGTCCCGGGATACTGGGCAGCTGTTAGACCTCGCCAGAGCGCTGGCGGCAACACTCGACAAAGGCGAGGGCGACATTCCCGTTTTGGTAAAGCACCTTCCTGCGTGGCAGGCTGTTCTTCCGACGGTCCGCTACGCCCTGGGCGTCGAGACTTTGAAGGAACTGTTTGGTAATAAATCGGTTTTCGACGCCTTGAGTTTTGAAGGGGGTGCTGAGGCAGCAGTCGCAAATTACGACACGCAACGGTTGGTATTGATTGAGTTCAACACTCCGCAGCTGGCGACTGAAAACAACGGTCGCATCGTGGGCAGAATTCAGGAGTTACGTAATCAAGGACAGCCGGTGCCCTCGGCATATCGCCGGGTCGGGAACTACGCAGTGTTTGTTTTTGACTCACCGAGCGAAGTTGCCGCAAACCAGCTGATCGACCAGGTGAAGTATCAGCAGCTGGTGCAATGGTTGGGCAAGAATCCCTTCAGTTACCGGGAAGCGGTGGCTGAGTTTACCCAAACGACCTTGGGTGTTTTGGTTAGTGTGGTGAAAGCTTCGGGCATCGTCCTGGTTGGCAGTCTGTTTGTCGGTGGCCTTTTTGGTGCCCTACTGTTTAGCCGCCGGCGATCTCAGCAGCGGGGGATGGACGCCTATTCTGATGCGGGCGGCATGCTGCGGCTGAATATCGATGACGGGGAACCGAACACCGACCCAGCCAGACTCCTCGGCCCCGGAAACTAGACACAGAAAAAGCGCTGGAACCTGAGTCCCAGCGCTTCTTCCCACCCTGCTTGTCAAAACGTTATGCGGGCTGCTGATCTTCCTGGGAGGCTCCCCCAAGCCCCTTCAGGACGGGATCAGCAGCCACGCAATGTTTGCTCGTCGTTTGCTTGGCAGGCGGTAACTCCGTTCCCCCAAAAAGAGCCACCGCCTGCCTTTCAAATGTGAGAGGTCGCCTCCCCCAAAGCTTCCTCTCACCGCAACCTATGAGCTCGACCCGAATCTAATTTTCAGCTCTTCATTGATTTCGGTTCCTTCTTGGCAATGGCCGTGCCACCTACCCTCAAGCAGGTCCATTATTTCGCCCACGTCGATTTTACGGGGAAATTCTCCCTGCTGGTGGGATGGGGTCGGAATGAACTCAACGATGGGCCCTGAAGTGCGTACACCTTCCGTACATTTCGACGGCCACCCTGAACGGTAATCACTCGCTTAAAGCCAAGTGAACCAGCAGGGGCTTCCAAGCTGAGCTGTCGTGCGCTCTTTTTTCAATCGGAATCCACCACAAAAGGCGCGGAGAACATAGAGGATGCACAGAGAGTTTCGGTTTTTCGACAGCCTCCGGTGCGCGCCACCTAGCTCCATAGTTTGCCGACGGCCGGCGGGATTGGACGATCGCCTAAGGACTTTTTGTGCAAAGCTCAGGGGAACGATGGATTGGTAAGGAACCGGCAGCGGCCAACTCGAACGTTAAGGAAGCGCGTTCACCAATGCATCGATTTCCTCCAGAGTATTATAAAAGTGGGGCGAGATGCGAAGCCGGTCACCCCGCGGCGCAGTAATGATGTTTTGCCTTTTGAGGTGACTATAGAGGTCCATCGAAGTCAGACCCTCCGTATTTCGTATGCATACGATCTGTGATTTTTCCCCTGCTCGTCGAGAGCTGACCACTTCGTAGCTGGTTCTTTGAAGTCGCTCGCAAAGATGATCGGTGAGTGTCTCGAGGTAACTTTGTATCTGGCGAATCCCGGTGTTCGTCAGTAAGCCCAAACTAGCTTCCAGGCCATAGAGTAGGGATGCCGGTCCAGTGCCCGTCTCCCAGGGTAGGGTTCCCAGATTCCATCCCTGTTCAAAATTGCTGTAGTCCTCCGGGTTTGGGACGCTGATCCAACCGACGAGCGTCGGCTGAATACGTTCGCGCGCTCGCGATGAGAGGTAAAGCAGTCCAACACCTTCGGGAGTCAACAACCATTTGTGACCCGCCCCCGCGGCTACATCGACCAACTCTGCTTCTGCATCGATGGGTATAACTCCCAGTGCCTGAATGATGTCCACTACCAACAACGCGTCATGCGATCGAGCGGCGCGGCCAAGCCTTTCCAGATCCGCACGGAAACCCGACGCATACTGGACCTGACTGATCGCCACGATTCGAGTTCTGTCGTCGATGAGGCTGATGAACTCATCCAGATCAATTCGACCGTCGCGCTCCTCGCACATACGCACTTCCACACCGAGTGTGTCTCGCACTCGCAACCACGGATATATGTTCGAAGGAAACTCGTTGCGGAAAGTCACGATGTTGTCGCCGGAACGCCAGTCAAGACCATTCGCAACGGTTGAGAGTCCGTCGGAGGTATTGCGGGTAAAAGCGACTTGCTCCGGACGCGCGCCCAGCATGGCGGAAACAAGCCGTCGCGCGCGTTCCTTTACCGCGACCCAGTCGCGAAAATTGACCGAGCCGTTCTGCGAAACATCCTGCAGCTGAGACTGGATGGCTTCAATGGTCTTAAGCGGCGGGGGTGAAACTGCGGCGTGATTCAGGTAAGTAGCGCGCTGGGTAACTGGGAAGAGTGCGCGGATTTGTTCGTTCATAATGCGACAATGAACCCCTCCCAAACGCCTCTATGGAGCGAAGGGATGGCCGTAAAACTCCTGGTAGAACCAACCGAGCACTCGTGCTTCAGCCGTGCAGAGCGTCGCGATCCAACAGTTGAGCAGGAAATCTCTGCGGCTGCGCGCAGACGGGATCTTGTCTGCTTCCCTGATGATTGAGCCGCCACTGGCCAGATCCAGCTTGTACGCTTCGGCAGTCGCCTCGTTAGCCTTCGAGGCGGAGTCAAGGGCGTTAAGCAACTGGCTGATCCATGAATGGAGCGCACGCTCAGTCGAGTTCTCCGAGAGGGCCTGGATGATGCCGATTGCCAGTCGGTCCTCAGCGCGATTGAAATCAAAAACGGGTTCGCCGGCAGTGCGGCTCTGTTCCTGCTTCCATTGAAACACCTGTTCGACGTTTGGGTGCTTGATAATCGCCACGCGCTGATCGAAATCGAGAAACCACTGAATCACGTCCGGAATCGAATCCAGATCGACGTTGCCCGCAGCGTCGCGTTGGAGTGGTGGAAGATTGAGCAGCTCATCCTCGCCATGTCCCGATTCAGGCAGTGACATACGCGTTCTATCCATTCCCTGCGTTTACCCTTCCGAACGATTCAACTTGAAATCTGCCGACACTTCACCGACCAAGTCACCCCGCCGGTTGTGCACGGGGAAAAAGGCGTAACGGGAAACGGCTTCCAACGATTCATCTACCAGAACACCAAGCTGCCTTAGCGCCTCAATCACGACCGCTGGACGCGCGCGATGATCGTCGCCGTCTTCAATTTTCAACGCCAGTCCGAACCCTCTTGGCCACTGCTCATCAGGTAAGACGCCGACGGTGTAGACACCTTCTGCGCCAACTTTCGATACCAGGCGACCCGGAGCCGCCCGCATTACTTCCGTATCGAGCCGATCCGAAGTGCCGCCAATAAGCTCTGGATACGTCGACATTGCCGACACGATGCGCCGGCAAGCATCCTTAGTCTGGTCGTCAAATGAGGCCGGTGGAGAAATCAATCGCGCGTACATGAGGGCCATCGCTTTGATAGTCAGGCCGAAAACGGGCACGCCGCATCCATCTACGCCGACCGCGATATCTTCCAGCGAGATTTCGGAGAACTGGGCGACGGTGTGACCGATGGCTAACTGGACTGGATTATCCGGTTGGTCATAGGTTTCGATTGGCGCTCCCAGCTGCAACGCCAGGGCCAGCATGCCGGCATGTTTGCCTGAACAATTGTTCTGCAGCACATTCGGCGCCTCACCTCTTTCGCGGAGCCCGCGTGAAACTTCCTGACTGAAAGGTTCATGTATGCCGCACTTCAGAGCTTCAGGAGCCAGGCCCATCTTCTGCAGCATCGAAGCTGCGACTTCAGTATGAATCGGCTCGCCACTGTGGGAAGCGCACGCAAGGGCCACCTCCTGTTTGGTGAAGCCAAACTTGTCAGCGGCTCCTGAGACGATCAAAGGAATCGCCTGGTGGGGTTTGGCTGACGAACGCAGGTAGGTAACTGTCTCTGGCGAGCCCAAAAAGGCCACCATGTTACCGTCAGGATCCACCGCCGCAAGGTGACCGCGGTGTCGGGACTCGGTGATCCCACCGCGAGTCACTTTCACTAATGGCTCCGCGGCCGGAACCTCCTGGTTGTTTTCAGACGGCTGCCTGGAAACCGGCATCGATCAGACCCTCACTCGCTAGGAATTATTGAACTGGAGCATGTAGCGTCCGTTTGCGCGATCTTGGCGCTCTTTGCGGTCAATTGTTCTGGCTTTTTACCGCAAAGCACACAAAGAACCGCAAAGGTACGCAAAGAATTCTGCAGATTGGGACATTCACTGGAGCATGTTAACACGGCGTGTTCGTTCGTGTGATTTAGTGGATGGTCTGTTTCTGTCTAACCTTCAACAAAAAAGAAAGGCAGAAGGTTTCTCCTCCTGCCTGGTTCATTTCTTAAGTCGGTTGCGTGGCTTTACGATTTCGCCGTTCGCTTGGCTCGCTTCGCCGGGTAACTCAAGACGGTCAACTTTACGGTGCGCCGACCGAAACGCATCGCTTCGCTCGAGCTGGGTGTCCAAATGTCGATTCGCTTGCCACGAATTAGGCCGCCGGTATCGGCGACCAGGTATTCACCGGAATATCCCGGGTGGTCCAATCTTACGCGAGAGCCCAATGGTAATACTCGCGGATCAGCAGCAATCAGACCGCGGCTTACCATACGCCCGCTGGCAGTTTTGCCCCGGAGGCTATAGGCGGTGGCTACGTAGTTGGTTGGCGGCGTAAGCTCGCTGGAAGCGGCTGTCGATACTGCCGAAGAGTCAGGGGCAAGTTGGGCTTCCGCTCCAACTTTTCCGAGAGTGCCGGGAGAAATCTGCTTAGCTTCTTTTGGTGATTGAAACTGAGAAAAGGGCGTTTCCGCTATTGAAGGCTGTGCCGAGAAAACTATCAATCCTAACAGCAGCGCTGATGCAATGATCGCGCTGCGACCAACTAATGCTTTCATATGTTCGGGTCTCCTGTCCGAGGTATTTCTATATCTCAGCGCTCTGCGCGAGTCTGTTCTTTCCTAAGACTCGACCTCCGGCTCAAAGGAGTTGAAAACAACGTCAGCCGAAGTTGGGGGCTTGCATCCTTGATGCATGCGCTGATTTACCCAAATGCGAGGTTTGAAAAATGAATAAGCGGGGTAGTTAGTCCCCGCTTGCCGGCAGGAAAACTAGCACACGAGTAGGGGGGTGTCCAGCCGGTGAAGTGCGAAAAAAGTTCAAAAAAC
>DATKIS010000416.1:0-2496 GCA_035543975.1 Pyrinomonadaceae bacterium | reverse complement strand
AACGATTTATTCAATGGTTTTGGCGCGTTAGGAACCCCCATTGACGAGTGCGTGGCTGACCCTGTGCCTCCAACTGCTCGTGGCAATGGTAGATTTGAAGACAACAAATTCATATTCAGTGAGCGGGAGGCCGTTGCGGATGGACTAGGACCTACCTACAACGATGTTGGCTGCGTCGAATGTCACCAATCTATTGACGTGGGCGGATTCAGCCAGGCCATGGAATTCAGGGCCGGCCATATCTCCGGGGGTCTGTTTGTCGACGCTCCTGGTGGTCAGCTGGTTCACGCTCGAGGGACCGACTCCGACATCGTCGAGCACATTACAACTGGGGAAACAGTTAAATCCTTCCGCGTCACCACCAGCACCCTCGGCGACGGATTCGTGGAATGCATCTCCAACACGGCGCTACAGAATAACGTTGCGGCGCAGCCCTCAACTCAACGCGGCACGTTGACCCAGGTGCCGGTAGTAGAAGCCAACAACGCGCTCCGCTTTGGCCGTTTCGGCTGGAAGGCACAACACGCAAGTCTCGTCTCGTTCGCCGGCGACGCCTATCTTAACGAGATGGGCATCACCAACAAGTTTGATGGATTCGGGGGCAGGAGTTCTTCCGACCCCAATGCCGGAAAGAATGAAAACCCCTGCACCACTGCCGAAGGCGTGGTCCCTTGTACCGGCGCTCCATTCGATCCAGTACCCGATCCAGAGGATGATGGCGGTGACGTGCTGGCCTTTGCCGACTTCATGGCGGCCACGCGCGCGCCGGGACGGCAGAATCCAATTCCGGCCGCCGCAGTACGTGGCGACTCATTATTCACCTCAGTAGGCTGTGCGGTATGCCATACCCGCACTTTCCAAACCGCTGCCCCTGGGACATCTATCAATGGTGGAGCGTTCTCAGTGCCGACAGCTTTAGGCAACAAGATAATTCACCCGTTTAGCGATTTTGCGCTGCACGACATTGGCACCGGCGATGGCATCGTCCAGAATGCCGGCCAATCAACAGCCAATCAGATGCGCACCGCACCACTCTGGGGCATCCGCGCTCGCAACCGATTTATGCATGAGGGCTTGCACATAACCATCTCCGATGCAATCCAATTGCATGCGGGCCAGGCTACGACTGCGCGCAACAGTTTCAACTTCCTGACCGCGGCACAGCGGTCTGACCTGATCGCTTTCGTATTATCGCTGTGATTTCGCAGCGGTAACCACGAAGGCATCCTTTCAAGCTCGCCGGAACGCGCGGCGGCCCGGCGTAAGGGCAGGTGGGGCAGCCCAGCCAAACCCGGCGAGCTTTGTTTCCCAATTCTTCACGCTCAGCTTCATCAATAAGCTGGTCCTGAAAAAAGCATTGATTAACGCGTAGGGAATTATCGTATGCAACGGGTTGCCTTAGGGCCATTCTTCTCCCACCATCTCAAAATCCAATTAGTCGTGCTGATTTCCGCTTCGTCCTTTTTTATCGGCTGTTCTGATGGCCGGAAGCCTCTGGCCGAAACGCCACCGCCACCGGTGACAGCCGAGGCCCCTGCTCTTCTACCAGCCGCGCCGCCGGATCAGCCAAAGCCAATGCCAATGCCGCCGCAAAGGAATGAGGTCGAGGCGGCCGTCAAGCGCGTTTTTAAGGAAGCAGTTCTTATTGATACGAGCAACACGCCCGCCTTCATTGTCGGCGACTTCAACGGCGATTCATCGCAAGACCTCGCCGTCGTGTTGAAGCCGGCATCGGAAAAGCTTCCTGAATTGAACGAGGAATTTCCTAACTGGATTCTGAGGGACCTGGCCGGCACCGACAACCAACCGCGTAGCCCCCGCCTCCGAGTTGCAGCAAACGACAAGTTGCTGGCCATCATTCATGGATACGACTCGAAAGGCTGGCGCGACGAGCAGGCGACCCAGACATTTCTACTGAAGAATGTCGCAACCCCAGGCATAGAGAGCTACTCGCCAAAAGAGTTTATAGCAGCCTACCGGGGCCATAAGATGCCGCAATTGCGAGGCGATGTGCTCGGCCAGGAAATGGGCGGCAAACTCAAGTGCATCTACTATTCCGGGGCTACCTACTCATGGTATGACCCCAGTACCTTTGACCTCGACAGCGAGCGACGCGCGGTTCACATGGCTCCACGCGAAACAAGAAAATAGGCTTCAGGTCTGTAAAATCCATCGTTGAGATTCCGGAGGTATTCAGATGAACTTCAAAAAGTGCGGGGCCTTAATCGCGATGTTATTGATCGGGACGGCAATCGCAAGTCCGCAAACCAGCAGGTGGACGAATCCAACCGAGCCCGCGAACAACTCTCAAGATTCCGCCCGAATTGAATTCATAACGGCCGAGGAACTAAAGGCCCAAATAGCGAAAAGTCAGCCGCTGGCAATAATCGATGTGCGCTCGAATTACGGTGCCGGGGAGGAGCGCAAGATCGCGGGCGCCGTCCGCGTGAAAATGAGACGACTTAGGTCGCGACTCAACTTTCCGCCATTGAAGGA
>DATKIS010000415.1:0-6313 GCA_035543975.1 Pyrinomonadaceae bacterium | reverse complement strand
GCGAGCTTTGAATACTGCGCTCGAGTCAAAGGTAATGTTTTCCCGTCTGGGCGCATTAGATCATGAATGGTTGGCTTTACTGTTGGCCGCGCGCGCGAGCCTAAGCGCAGGACAAACTCAAGATGGGTTGGAATATGCCGCGGGGGCCCGGTCTGTTCTCCAGGTGCTCCAGCAAAAATGGGGAGCAGAAAACTACAACTCTTATCTGCAGCGAAGCGACATTCAGTTCTACTACAAGTGGCTCAGCGGGTATCCGCTGGGTAAACCTTAGACCTCCCTTGATCCTCTAAAAGGAGCAACATCATGTCTGGTGGCAGCGGAGACATTATTATCAAAGGCGGCTCGGTTGAATTGAGGTTTGACGAAAGCCTTTACCCGAAAACAGCCGATCCGATCGTGTACCGAAATGCTGACCGGAAGATAACCCGGGTTGTGATTACCGGGGAAATAACCTTCGACAGCGGTGAGCATACTGAAGGATTGCGCTGCGAGGTGAAAGCGACCACAGCCCCCACTGCCGGTAAGTAGGCCGCCCGCAGAGTCAGTAATCTAATCGGTGACACCAGCCGGCGCCTCCCAATTTGCCGGTAAGGGTCGAGGTGTGCCGCGAAGGCTTCGAGTGCTCAGCTCACGCTCGGTTGCGTGTCAGCAATGCGATGACGGCGACAAACAGGGCTGACCCGATGATCGACCAGATGATCGGAAAACTTGTCGTGCCGATGCGAACGTTAAAGAGTTCAGGCAGGCCCAACTGGCGAGACAGCCACATTCCCAAAACCGCGCCCACAAATCCCAACGCGATGGAGACGAGGCAGCCACCTCGCGAAAAGCCGCTGATAGCCTGGCCCAATGCGCCGCAAACTCCGGCAATGAGTAGCAATACAACTATGTCGAGTATCGTCATTTATTTCTCCTCTTAAAAGATAGTGATGAATGATAATGAGTACTGAGTACTGAGTACTGAGTGTGCCATTCTCCTCAGTGTAACAATACAGCGCTCAGTACTCATCACTCATCACTCATTTATCACTCATCACTCATTATCATTACTCATTACTTTAGAAAGACTTCGCCACCCTTCATCACGAAACGCACACGCCGCAAAGCCGAGATGTCCCGCGTCGGGTCACCCTCCACAGCGATCAAATCTCCCAGGAGTCCTGGCTTAACCTGGCCAACCTTGTCTTCCAGGTGCAGCACGCGTGCATCAACCGCGGTGGCGGAACGCAGCGCAGCGACATTCGGCATTCCCCAATTCACCATCGCTTCGATCTCGCGCACATTGTCGCCATGAGCAAAAACACCCACGTCGCTGCCGCTGGCAATCGTCACGCCCGCTTCCAGCGCTTGTTTGAAGACTACCTTCTTGCGCTCGGCGTTGGCGCCGGCCACTGCCAGGGTCGGGCACAAAGCCACGTTGTGTTCCTTCATCAGTCGAAACAACTCTGGCGTCAGTCCGTCACCATGTTCGATCGTTTCGACCCCGGCCAGAATCGCCCGTCGGGCCCCTTCGGTGCTGCCGGCATGCGCTGCCACGGGAATACCGGCACTCTTCGCCACCTCCACCAGAAGTTTTAACTCATCCAGCGTAAACGTCGCGTGGGCAACGCCACCGGCGCCCCAGCGGTAATCTGCATATACCTTGATCCAATCGGCGCCTTTCCCGATTTGTTCCCGCACCACCCGCGTCAAACTATCTTTGCCGTCGGCCTCCTCGGCGCCCTGGGGCACGTTCCACTCAGAGGCGTAACCCTTTGGACCATAGGTCCCGGTGGCCACAATCGCTTTGGTAGTCACCAGCATCCTTGGCCCGGGGATGATTCCCTGTTGCACTGCCTGCTTCAATCCGACATCTGCGTAGCCCGCGCCTTCGGTGCCCAGATCGCGCACGGTGGTAAAACCGGCGAGCAAAGTGTTGCGCAGATGATTGGTCGCCCGGGCGACCCGTAAGCTCAAGGATTCGCGCGCCACCTGATCGTTCCAGACGGTTTCGCTGTAGGGGTGCAGCAGCACATGAGAGTGGGCATCGATCAGTCCCGGCATCAAGGTCATGCCCGGCAAATCTACGACCTTCGCTTCCGGCGGAGCCTTGATTTCGGCCGGCCGGCCCACGGCTTCGATCTTTTCGCCACGGACTAGAACCACCCAACCGACACGTAATTCAGCTGACTCGCCATCAAAGACGCGCGCTGGCTTGAGCAAGTAAACCGTCTGCTGCGGAGCCGGCGTCGGAGTTTGGGCGGTTGGCTTTATCCAGGGCAGCGACCCGGTGACGATAGCAACTACGAGAAGCAATAGTGCACGACGCATTTAATTAACCTTCCGTTTTCTCTGTTCTCTCTGTGGCTCTGTGGTTGCGCTAAAGTCTAAGAATATTCACCACGGAGACACAGAGAAACAATGAGGTAGCACAGAGAATGTCTTAACTTACAAACCCCTTGCGCTTAAGCCATTCGCGAACAACTTCTGCCTGCCCGCGTTTGTTGGCATCTACTTCGTAATTGAGTTTCCGCATTTCATCCGTTGAGATCGCGTGGGCGAGTTTTCCCAACACCTCCTTCAACACCGGCGAACGCGACAGCGTTTCCTCGCGCACGATGTAGACCGCCTCGTAAGGCGGGAAATAACGCCGGTCGTCTTCGAGTTGGAAAAGGTCCAAAGCAGCGATTCGACCTTCAGTTGAATTGCCGGCGATCAAGTCTACTTTCTCGGAAGCAAGCGCGATGTAGGTCAGGGAGAGATCCATCTCGAGAGGCCGTACTTCAAATAGCAATCCGTAGGCTTTCGCGAGGCCCGGATAGCCGTCGGGGCGCGTCATGAAATCCTGTCCAAATCCGGCTTCCCAGTGGGGTGCATAAGGGACCGCATCGGAAATCGTCTTCAGTTTTAATCGTCTGGCGTCAGCTCCGCGCACCAGGATCGCGAACGTGTTATCGAAGCCCAACGGCTCACTTAGGACAAGGTTGAATTTTTCCGCATACTCCTTTTTCACCTGCTCATAGACCGCGCGCGGGTCGGAGATGGGCGCGTGCTTCAGGATCGCCGTATAGGACGTGCCGGTGTATTCGGGATACAAATCGACCTTCCCTGCCAGCAACGCATCGTGTGGCAGGTTTCCTCCCAGTTCAAACTTTCGCTCGACGGTGACCCCGCGAGCCTCGAGCATCTGCGCGACGATTTCAGCGAGGATGGCCGATTCCGTGAAGTCTTTAGAACCGACCACTACGCGAGCGCTGGTTGGCGTTGACGTTGACGGTTCCGAACCCGAACTGCGCCCGCCTGCATAGATAAGGCCAATGCCTGCGAGGGCGAAGGCTGCAGCCACCAACAGTTTCAGTCGCGAGGTTCCGGCTGCTTTTCGGCGAGCGGTTACCGAGAAGTGTTCTTCGAGTAACCCAAGACCATAGTCCGCGGACAGTGCCAGCAGCGCGGCAGGCAACGCACCGGCTACCAGAAGGTTGTTGTCAAACTGACGAATGCCTCGGAAGATAAAAACTCCCAGCCCGCCGGCCCCGACCGCCGCAGCGATCGTGGTCACTCCAATCGCGATCACCAGCGCCACCCTGACTCCGGTAATGATCACGCTCATCGCCAGCGGCAACTCAACCTGCCAGAGGACCTGACTCCCACTCATGCCCATGGCCACCGCCGCCTCACGCACATTAGGATCGACCCCCACTATGCCGGTCACTGTGTTACGAATGATCGGCAGAAGTGAATAGAGGACCAGGGCAACGATGGCAGTGCGCGCACCGATGCCGCCGATAAAGGGTAACGGAATCAGGAAACCAAACAGCGCCAGGCTGGGAATGGTCTGCATCACGTTGGCTATCCCCAGGATCGGACTCCGCAGAGATTTTTTGCGGGTTAGGAGAATGCCGGTGGGAATACCAATCGCTACCGCGATGGCAGTCGAAATGAAAACCAGCCACAAGTGTTCGCGCAGATGTTGTAGCAGCTCCGGCCAATTCTGCTGGAGGAAACGCCAGAAGCTCATGACCTTCCCTCCGGTGGCTGCGAGTTAACCAAAGGCAGGCCGAGAGTTTCAAGGTAGGCCAGAGCTTGCGGGTTGGTTGACTTGAGAAAGTTGTCGGGCGTTTCCAGCAGTAGCAGTTTGCCCTTGTGCATCAGGCCAATGCGGGAACCGAGCAGCAACGCCTCGCGCACGTCGTGAGTAACGAAGACGGCAGTCTTTCTGAGACGCCGGCTGATCTCGATATATTCACGTTGCAAGCTGGCCCGGGTTAATGGGTCAAGGGCGCCGAACGGCTCATCCAACAGGAGCAAGGGCGGTTCAGCTGCCAGGGCGCGGGCCACACCGACGCGCTGTCGCTGGCCACCGGACAGTTCGCCCGGATAGCGCGTGCCAAACTCTTTTGCCTCCAGGCCAACGATCGACAGCAGTTCGTCAACCCTGCTCTTTATCTTTCCGGCGTCCCAGCCCTCCAGCGACGGAACCAAACCCACATTGCCGGCAACGGTGAAGTGGGGGAAGAGTCCACCTTCCTGAATGACATAGCCGGTGCGTCTGCGCAGGCGTATCGGATCCCAGGCGGTTGTCGCCTGGCCCTCGACTAAAACCTGTCCGGAACTCGGCAAGAAAAGCCGGTTGATGAGTTTGAGAGTTGTGGTCTTTCCACAACCAGACTCACCCAGCAAAACCAATGTCTCACCAGGTTGAACTATGAAGCTGAGATGGGAAATTATCGGAGAAGCAGCTCCGGCATGGGAAAAACTGACATCGCGAAAATCTACCAGAGGCTGGTTGCTGGACTCACTCATTTCCAGAAGTAATCATCCAATCTTGAGCGGGGGCAAGCCCGCCTTCCTAACCCCGAGACTCCTGAACTCGCTTCAATTGATCTCGTTTTGAAAGCCTAAACGTCAGAGGCTACGGGTCAACTGTAGATAGCTCGGGGTCAGGAAGGTGGGCTTGCCCCCGCCCATCTACTGATCACACAGCCAACAGCAGATTACTGCTGAACTGTTGTCCCTTATCCAACCAGGTCTGGGCCCGAGCGAAGCCTGTTTCCGAAGCCAGCTTCTCTATGTCCGCGAGGTCATACTTGTGGGAGTTCTCCGTATGAATCTGTTCACCCTCACCGAAGTGAACTTCCAAATCAAGCTGGCGGATCCTAACGGTTTGCTCGCCGAGGCTCTCGATGTAAATCTCGACGCGGCCCAGTTCCTCGTTGTAGAACGCGCGGTGTTGGAATTTTCTCAAGTCGAAGTCGGCATCCAGCTCGCGATTAATGCGGGCCAGCACGTTGAGGTTAAACGCCGCCGTCACACCCAGCGCGTCATTGTAAGCAGCTTCCAGCGCCTTCTTATCTTTCTTTAGATCGGCCCCTAACAAGAGAGCGTCTCCTTCCAACAAGACGTGACGCAGGGCACGCAGGAACTTAAGTGCCTCATCGGGATCGAAGTTACTGATGTTTGAGCCGAGGAAGAGGGCGAGCGTGCGCGCTCTTTTCGTTTTCCCTAACTCCGCCAGCCCGGCGAAATAGTCCGCCGCATAAGCTTCGATTTTCAACTGTGGGTAGGATTGCAGGAGTATTCGCGAACTGCTGTCGAGTGCGGTCGCAGAGATGTCAACCGGAATGAACAGAAGCTCGTTTTGCTTTCTCAGGAGCGCCTCGATAATCAGACGGGTTTTTGAGGCGCTGCCGCTCCCCATCTCCATCAGCGCAACCGGGCCGCTCAGCTGGCCAGAGTCCGTTTTGTCACTCGCGAATGCGGCCACTATCTCGTCGGCATAAAGCTCGAGTATCTGGTTCTCAGCCCGAGTCAGATAGTACTCAGGCAGCAAACAGATGGCCTCAAACAGTTGGGAACCCAGCTGGTCATAAAAGTACTTGGGGAGGAAACGCTTCGGCTTCGTCGAGAGTCCGCGACGCACATCGTCGGCAAGCCCGGCGCGAGGGTCGCGCTTGACGAGGTTGTGGATATGGAATTTCTCGTCGCTGGTTGGCGCACATTCGGGTTGTAATACCGTTTCACTCAATGTTGTCCCTCAATGCCTTCGCACGCTCCAGGAGTACGGGTGCGCGGCAGTATGAGCAAACTGTTTACCGGGTCAGAGTATGATAGCGGATCAATCCTGATTATCAACCCTGGAAGTCGAGCCCCTTTGGAGTGCGCCGGCTTGACGCCGCTTTCGTAGGCGGCGGCTTGACGCCGCTTTGGAGTGCGCCGGCTTGACGGCGCTTTGATCCCGCCGGCTTGACGGCGCTTTGATCCCACCGGCTTGACGACGCTTTGGTCCCACCGGCTTGACGGTGCTTTGGTCCCGCCGGCTTGACGGCGCTTTGGT
>DATKIS010000414.1:0-2174 GCA_035543975.1 Pyrinomonadaceae bacterium | reverse complement strand
TGCAGGTCAGGCCGTTCATCAGAAACGCGAACCCTAACCAGGCGGCCCGGCGCCAACTCCGCTGACGGGCAAATAGAATCAGCGCTTCAAACAGGAGCGGAATCCAGCCGGCGAAGATCAAATGCAAATGCGCGAGGTGGTGAAAGCGAAAAGGCAGAAAGGCGATGATGACACCCGCCACCCAGGCGATTCCCGTCGAGCCTGACAGGGTGCGGGCCAGCCGAAAGGTGCCGTAAGCGGTGAATGGAAAACTAAGAAATGCGGCAATACTAAAAACAGTTACGGGTGGAAACCCCAACACAAAGAGCGGGAAGAACAGCAGGCTGACGCCATAATCAAACTCACCAAACGCGAGTGTGGAATGATAAGGATAAAGGATTGTCGCTTCGAACAGCTGCAGTGGCGCATGAAGCGTTTGGTGGAAATTCCACCATAGGAAATATGAGATTGCGTAAGGATCGCCGGTGTCCGGCACAGCGTCGCGCAGGTGGAGAACCCAAGGCCAGGTCATGATTGCGGTCAGCCCGAGGAACCCAAGAAAGATTAGGAACTCGCGAACGAGTGGGCGGCGAATCGGCAATGAAGGAAACTTCATTCGTGATGTTTTGGGTAATTTGGTGGATCGTATTGTTGTCAGCCTCGGAGAACGAGCCACCAAATTACACGAAATCGCACGAACAGGCACTAACCCCGCGCCCAGTGAAAACCCCGCGCCCGGCGTTTAGAGTACAAGCAACCTTGCCCGAAAAGTCAGCTCTGCTTCAGTCCGCGAAGCGGACGAGTGAAAGTAGCCCAGCACTTCAGTGCTGGGTAGTCGGTTCCAGCGAGGTCGGAGTCCGTGAAACGGACGACTGAAATTCCTGGCGATCCAGAGGCTTTGCCATTCAGCCGTCCGTTTCACGGCCTCGGGCTCAGGTCTAACGTGATCCCACCGATGAATCGGTGGGCTACTTTCATTCGTCGGCTTCGCCTTACTTCTCGGGCAAAGCTAGTACAAGCTTTTTTAGCTTGCGTGGTTGGGCGGCGGCAACCTAAAGGTTGTACTCTATGCGCCTGTATGCCCCGTACCTACCTCCGGCAGATGTTTGCACGCCACTGGTCGGCAATCCTGTGTGGTTGTCTGCTCTCGCTGATGGGCGCCAACCTGTTTTCAAACGCCTGGCGCTCGAGCCTCACCAACGACGAAATCGTCCATATCCCCTCTGGCTATCAATACCTGATGACCGGAAATTTTCGGCTTAACCCCGACCATCCGCCGCTCGCGAAGATGTGGGCCTCGGTGCCGCTACTCGTGGTGCAGCCGAAGGTCTACCTGGAACCTGACGGCGCGGGCGAGGAGTTTGCGCGATTCACAGTCCTTGCCTCGATCGAGTTCTGGCAAAGGAACAAGCTGCGGTTCCAGGCAATCTCTTTCTGGACCCGAGTGCCGATGGTCTTACTCACGCTGGTACTGGGTCTCCTAATCTTTGTTTACGGCCGCCAACTCTTTGGCCCCCGGGCTGCAATCCTGGCAGTAGCTCTGTTTACTTTCGAGCCTACAATGCTGGCCCATGGTTGGGTCGTCCACACGGACATGCCGGCTGCGTTTGGCTATCTGCTGTTCTTTTTTGCACTGCAGGCTTACTTCCGAAGACCGACCCTTCGGCGGGCTGTCGAGCTTGGCCTGGCCATCGGCGTCGCCTTGCTGATCAAGTTTTCGCTGGCGATCCTGGTTCCAATCCTGGTCGTGGCTCTGGTGTACCTGGCCGCAAGGGCCAGTCGGTTTGGAGTCTCTCGCCGCGATTGCCTCGTTCACGCATGCCTGATTATTGGGATTGTTTTGCTGCTGCTCAATGCCGCCTACTATTTCAAACACCCGCAACTGGCCGCACCCGAGGCCAGTTATATTTCGGCAACGACGCCTGCACCAGTCGCGAGTGAGCGCATCACGAATGGGTTGGCATTGCTCTCCAAAGTCATTCCTACCTACTACTTCTTTGGACTGTACACAGTTTATGTCCACAACCAACTCGGACATGAAACGTCGCTCATCGGGCATTACAGTCATTTCGGCTGGTGGTACTACTTCCCTGCCGCCTTTGCGCTCAAGACTTCCCTGCCCTTCCTGGTGCTGTCAATTGTCGCGGTCGGTTGGGCCTGGTATGCGTGGGTGATCGGACGAGACAAACGATTCA
>DATKIS010000413.1:0-13992 GCA_035543975.1 Pyrinomonadaceae bacterium | reverse complement strand
CAGGAACTGAACAGAAAAGGACCGGCCAGCGTGCCATTAACCAAAGCCATTATCGAAATCACTGATCGCGATGCTATCGATGAAAGTCGAGGACTGCCACGTTTCATCACGGTGCAGTTCAATCCGACTGAGTACACGCTGAGCAAAGGTGCGCAAATCGCCGAGATTGGCATCCCTGGCCTCGACTCACCGCTGCTCCAGTTCATCCGCGGACAAAACGAACGGCTCACGCTTGAACTCTTTTTCGACACGACCGCGGAAGGGATGGGCGAATCAGCGAAGAACGTGAAGAATTTGACGAAGTCGATCTACCAACTCGTAAAAATTCAACCGAAAACACACGCCCCGCCGCGGATAAATTTTGTCTGGGGCGAGGGTCTGTCCTTCAAAGCGATCGTTGAAAGTGTGCAGCAGAAGTTCACGCTCTTCAATCCGCTCGGCATACCGTTGCGGGCCACGCTGTCGGTCACTTTTCGCGAATATAAAACACTCGAAGAACAAATTTCCGAACTTAATCCTCAGTCGACGGACCACTCAAAGCAAGTGGTGGTCAGCCGCGAGAAAACGCTCGCGCAAATAGCCAGTGAAGAATACCGCGATCCGGGCGAATGGCGTCGCATCGCTGATGCAAACCCGGACGAGACGGCCAACGTACGCCGGCTGAGACCCGGTGCGGTACTGCGGATTCCGCCGACCGATGAACCGCGCGCCGGCGCATAACGACGATGAGCGCAAACCCTGATTTCTATGTTCCTACTTTCGCAGTAAAGCTGCGCGGGCGGGAACTCGAAGATGACGTGGTAAACGACATTCTTCAGGTTAGCTATCGCGACAATATCAAGGAAATTGACAGCTTCGAGATCACCATCAACAACTGGGATGCCGACAAACGCGACTTCAAATACCTCGATCAGGATCTATTCGATCCCGGCAAAGAGCTGGAACTCTTGATGGGATATCACGGACAGGATCTCAAGCCCATGATCAAAGGCCAGATCACTTCGCTGCGCCCAAGTTTCCCCTCCGCGGGCCAGCCGACCCTGGCGATCAGCGGCTTGAACGTGATTCACAAGTTTCGCAATCAGGAAGAAACCTTCGCCTACACCAACAAAACAGACAGTCAGATAGCCACGGAGGTTGGCGATCGTCTTAAGATCAAGGTGAACACAAACCAAGCCGCGGTGGCAAAAGAAACCAAATACGACTACGTGTTTCAAGACAATCAATACGACATCATTTTTCTGATGGAGCGGGCGCGCCGCGTCGGTTACGACCTTTTCGTAACTGAAAAACAAGAGGGCGGAAAGACTGTGAGCGAGCTCTATTTCGGGCCATCGAACAATGTCAAGAATGTCACTTATCAGCTGTCCTTTGCGAAGTATCGCCTCAACGCGGGCCAAAGCAAACAGGAGCGCGCGGAGCAGATCGCGAAACTCTTCCCCTTGATCGATTTCAAACCTGAGCTTTCCACGGCCCAGCAGGTCAGCGAAGTTACGGTGAAAGGATGGAACCCGAAAACCAAGAAGGCGATTTCACAAACCGCCAAGCGAGACGAGATCGAGACCAGGGGCGTTGGCTCCAAAGGCGGACAGGCCGCCATTGAGAAATCATTCAGCGAGCGCAAGGAGATCATTACGGATAAGCCAGTAAGCACGGATGCTGAGGCAAAAAGACTCGCGCTCGCATCGCTGGACATGATTGCCAAAGAAATGGTGAAGGGTAATGGGGCCACGATCGGGATACCGGATTTGCGCGCCGGTGGAGTAGTTGAAATGGACGGCATGGGTGATCGTTTTAGCGGCCGTTATTTTCTTACTGCGACCACTCATGCGATCGGAGATGGCGGCTATACCACAAATTTCGAGTGCCGCCGCGAAGAGGTTAAGGCGTGAACCCAAATGGAGCACATTGAATGGGCGGGCAACAGGTCAATGGAATCATCATTGGACTCGTCTCCGATCTGGCGGATCCGGAAAATCTCGCGCGGGTGCGGGTTAGTTATCCATATCTCGGTGACGTGAACAGTGACTGGGCGCGGCTGGTGACACCGATGGCGGGAAAGGATCGAGGAATTTTGTTTCGCCCCGAAGTTGGTGACGAAGTGCTGGTGGCCTTTGAACTCGGTGACGTGCGGAGGCCTTACATACTTGGCTCACTCTGGAGCTCGACCGATACGCCGCCTCCTGATGATGGCAATGCAAAACAAAACAACTTGCGCTTAATCAAGTCGCGCAACGGGCACAAGGTCATCCTTGATGACACGAAAGGCAAAGAGAAAATCGAGATTATCGGTAGCGACGACAAACGAAAGATAACCTTTGACATCAGCGGTGAAAAGATTCAGGTCACCTGCGACTCCGGCGATATCGAAATTTCGGCGCCGGCGGGAACGGTGAAGGTAGATGGCCAGACCGTAAACGTAAAATCGAGCGGCGACATGACGCTCGAAGCAACCGGAACGATGACGATCAAGGGCGCGACCGTAAACATCAACTGATGGATTCACTTCAGACATGACGGAGTTAGTTCAGCACCAGCGTAGAGGAAAACGATGGGACAGCCGGCAGCGAAACAGGGAGATCAGATAGTCGCGACGGACACACATATCGTTTTGGTTCCCTCGCCTTCGGGATCGGTGCCTACACCGTTGCCGCATCCGTTCAGCGGAATTCTCGATGGCGGACTGAGCAGCGACGTGAAGATCGAGAAAAAGGCGGCGGCCACGGTTGACAGCACCGCAACCAACACGCCACCGCACGTTCCGACGCCGCCAGGCGTCAGCTTCGCAAATCCGCCAAAGAACCAGGGAAAGATCATCATGGGGAGCGCAACCGTCAAGATCAATGGCAAGACGGCGGCCCGTAACGGCGATACCGCCAAAACGTGCAATGACCCGTCCGACATGCCGGTAGGAACCGTGGTAGCAGCAGGCACAGTCCTGATTGGATAAAAGATGGAACCTGATTTCATCGGACGCGGCTGGAGTTTTCCAGTCAAGCCGGGACCAACCGGCCGGCTTTCCTTTTCGGGCGGCGAGGAAAAGATCCGTCAAAGTATCTGGATCCTTCTTTCAACTGCGCCCGGCGAGCGACAGATGCGGCCGGAAGTCGGGTGTGGCATTCACGATTTAGTCTTTCAACCGAACACGGCAGCGTTGCGCGGTTTGGTTCAGGAAAGAGTGCGCAGGACGCTCACGCGCTACGAGCCACGGATCGATGTCACGGACGTGCGCGTGGAAACACCGCCGGAAGCCCGCAACTATCTCCTGATTCGGATTGACTATCGGATCAGATCAAACAACGCGTTCTTCAATCTCGTGTATCCGTTCTTTATCAACGAGGGAACAGGCTGAAGGAGTTTGCAACGTGCCACTCGAAGCACCACAACTCGATAACCGGAGATTTGAGGACATCCTGCGGGAGGCGCAATTGCGCATCCCGCGCTATTCGCCCGAGTGGACTGACTTCAACGAAAGCGATCCGGGCATCACGTTGGTCCAACTGTTCGCATGGTTGACCGAGATGATGCTCTACCAGATGAACCGGGTGCCCGAGCGGAACTACATAAAGTTCCTGCAACTGCTCGGCATCGAGTTACAGCCGGCGCAATCCGCCAGAGTTCACCTGGAGATCCAGGCGAATCCCACGGCGCCTGACGTTCAGTCAGTTCCACCGCGCACCCCGGTTCAGGGGCAGCCGCCGGAAGGCGATCCGGTTACGTTTGAGACATTGGAAGGTCTTGATCTCATTCAGCCGCCGCTTGAAAGCCTCCAGGTTTTTGACGGCGCCGCGTTTACGGATGTTACCGAACTCAATCAATCCCAGGAGACTTCCTTTCCGCCTTTCGGCTGGCTCGCGCCAATCGGCAGTGCCCTGTATCTGGGATTCTCAAAAGACGCGGGCTCGCCCCGGCCTTTCCCGCGACAGATGCGCTTCCGCGCGTTTCTTCCGAGTGAAAGTCTCGCCGGAATTCCGGTGAGCTGTAATGAACAACAGCAAGCGCCCGCTCCACCAGTCACTTTGGTTTGGGAGTACCGGCCTGAAGTAGATCCGACGCGCTGGCGGCGTTTGAGTGTCTTTAAAGATGAGAGTGTCGCGTTTACGCGCGAGGGTTACTTGCTGGTCGAAGGGCCGAAGGATCCGAAACCGACCAAAGAAGGAAAAGATTCGGAAGAGCGTTTTTGGCTGCGCGTGCGTCTGGCCGAAAACAGTTATCCGGCGGGCCGGATACCTGAAATTGACTTCATCAGACCGAATACCATCGAAGCCGAAAATCTTTCCACCATCCGGGATGAGATTTTGGGAGACAGCGATGGCTTGCCGGATCAGGTGTTCACGTTGGGAAGGCGACCTGTGCGAGGCGAGTCGCTCAAGCTCGCGACTATCGAGCGGATCGGAGTGAACGAAACCGAGCAGGGTTGGACCCGCGTCGACGACTTTCTCGCTTCCGGCTCCGAGGACAAGCATTTCATTCTTAACGACAACAAGGGCGAGATTAAATTTGGCAACGGCAAGCGCGGCTTAATTCCTCCGGCCAGAGTTGAAATTATCGCGCGCAGCTATCGCGCTGGTGGTGGCGCAGCCGGGAACCTACCCGTGGCCACTAAATGGAACCTGGCGACGGCAGTTGTGGGCGCGGGTGAGGTCACCGGCGAACGACCGGCGACAGGCGGCCGCGATGAACAACGAGTAGAAGATCTGAAAGCGATCGCGCCGCGCCTTTTACGCAGTCGCGATCGCGCCATCACTCGGGAAGACTTCGCCGTGCTCGCTTCCCAGGCGGGAGAAGTCCGGAAGGCCAGCGCAATTCCCCTGGCCCATCCCGATCATCCTGGAGTTGAAGTGCCCGGCGCGGTGACGGTGGTGATTGTCCCGGATGCTGATATTCAGGATCTCGCACCAAAACCATCCGCGGATTTGATCGACCGCGTCTGCCAGTTTCTTGATGCCCGCCGGCCGATCACCACCGAACTTTACGTCAAGGGACCTGAATACAAACAGATCAAAGTCGAGGCCCGCGTGGAAGCCAACCCTTACGCGGCTTTCGATACGGTGGCGCGTGACACGGTGAAGGCGATCAATGAATACCTGGATCCCCTCGGCCGAAAGGCGGAAGCGAAACAAGGCGTAGTGGATGCCAGCTCGGCAAGCACGGCTGCGGAAGGCTGGAAGTTCGGATTGGAACTATTCCCGACCAGCCTCTTCAGTGTCATCGCGAACGTCAAAGACGTGGTGGCGGTGACGTACCTGGAGATCCGCGTCGATGGCCAACCGCATGACCGGAGCCGGCCAGTCATGCTCGCACTTGATGGATTAGTAAGCAGCGCGCCGGATCACTCGATCGAGGTGGTCCCGGCAGTGGATAGGTGACTTTGATATGCGACCGCAAGGACCTACATCCTTCTACCTGAGTGGGCCGGCAGCCCAATGGCTCACAGGCAAAGCTACGTCCATCAGTCAGGGCGATCGTACGGGCCTTACTCTCTCAACTCGTTCCGATGGACCGCTCGGATTGAACAGCGAGGATGGCAGTTTGGGAAGATCGATTTTGCCGCGAAGGATGGCGAGTGATGAAGCGGGCATCCTATTCATTCTCAGTCAGCAGGAGTCGGGTGTGCGGCGTTTTGATCCGGAAAGTTGCAAGTTTGTTTCTCTGAAAGGCGTAGGTGATGAGTACGGGAGCGAGATAGGCCAGTTCAAAGAACCGTCCAACATCGCAGTCCTCGGAGACAACCTTTATGTCGCCGACGCGGGAAACAGTCGCGTGCAAGTGTTCGCTCTCGGAACTCTATCGGTGAAGCATGTTTGGGGGCCGCGCAATGATAAAGGTCGACGCGTGCAAGTTGGCAGTAACCGTGCCTGGGATCCGATCGATGTTGCCGCCCAGGATGGATACGCGTACATCCTCGATCGCCGTTACAATCGCGTCGCTGTTCATCGTCCGGGAGCTGATCACCTCACGCTTTTCATTCAGGACGCCGCGCAAAAATCCTGGACACGGCTTGCAGTCGACAAAGCAGGGCGCGTTTACCTGCTCAGAGAAAGTTGGGCTGGACCGCGAGTTGACATCTATGACCAACGCGGGCGTTTCTTAAGGACAGCAAAAGATGCAGGTGAGATTCGCGATCGGTTTGATCCGCCGGCCGTGCAGTTGAGACGTGGGGAAGAAACCGGCCAGTGGTTTTTCTCGCTGCCCGAGAGTTTGCAGCTTCTTTGTGGTAAGTGTGACGGCGAACGTAGGCGGCTCGCCTTCACGCAAAAATGTGATCCGCCCGCGCCCGCGTCTCCCGCCGCCGTCGCGTCTTCGCTTGATGTCGTTTTTGATCGCGAAGGCAGGCGCTGGTCCGGAAAGCAAATTCAACAATCAATTGACCGGGTATTTGAGAAAGAAGGCCAATGGTATAGCAAGCCTCTAGATAGTCAGACCTATCGCTGCCAATGGCACCGCATTGAGGTCGATCTCTATCAACTGCCGCCTGGGACCCGGGTGGAAGTGCACACGTACACTGCGGATGACGCGCGTCTGACGGACCAAGATGTTGAAGATCGCTTCAACAAGTTTGGCAAGCTTGCTTACCGCGTCGCCGGCCAAATCGAGAGGCCAGGCAAGAAGTCGCGAAGCGGGTCCGAAGCCAGTCACCTGCATGAGTTTCTGATCCAGAGCCGCGAGGGTCAGCATCTTTGGCTCAAACTGGTTTTTCTCAGCGACGGTTACGGCACGCCGGGGCTTCGCTCAGTTCGTATCCACCATCCACGCGAATCTTACCTGCAATATCTTCCGGCGCTTTTCTCATCTGATGACGAAAGCCGCTGGTTCCTCGAACGCTTTCTGTCGATCTTTCAGACTGAATGGGACGCGCTGGAAGATCGCATCGCCGATGTGCCGGCACTCTTCGATCCGAAAGCCGTGCCGGCTGGGGCGGCGCTCGAGTTTCTGGCGAGTTGGTTTGCGCTTCCGCTCGAAGGCGAATGGAATGACGAACAAAAGCGAACGTTACTCGAGGCCGTCAGCGGAATCTATTTCGGCCGTTGGAAAGCGACCGGTGAAGACAGTCAGTGCCTCACTGAAGTTGATCCGGCGAAGGCCACGAGGCGCGGCACGCGCGAAGGGTTGCGCCGTTACCTCCAGGTTTATATCGAGAACATTACCAGCCTGACCGCCGAAGAGCAGGGCGGTTTCCCCAAAATCGATGAGGGCTTTCGTGAGCGGCAACGTCTGATGCTCACGTTGAGTGACACAGCCAGACTTTCACACGGCGCCCCGCTTTGGAGTCCGAGTGCTACCGGTCGAATGCACTTCAATTCGTTCGCCCGCGAAGGCGAGGCGAGGTTGATCTCGACAGGCGATCCTGAGCATGAAATTTTTCAGGAGTTTGCCCATCGGTTCCGAGTCTTTGTCCCGTCCTCATGGATTAGCACCACCAAAGATGAAGAGATGGTGCACCGCGCGTTGCGCGAGGAGAAACCGGCGCACACCAGCTACGACCTTTGTTTAGTCGAGCCGCGGTTTCGGGTCGGACTTCAATCAACCATTGGCGTAGACAGCATTGTCGGAGAGTGGCCTCGGGCAAGCCTGGCATGCACTCACGACCCGGACGTTCCGCCCAGCCGGCCTCCGCGTCATCGTTTGGGGTTTGACACTGTGCTTGGCGCGCGACCTGGGGCGCAGCCGACACTTCAGGTGTCGCGAACGCGGGCCGGCATAGACACGGTTTTGAACTAGGTGAAGGAGACGCATGATGCGCACAAAGCACCATCAACACAACTGCGACGAATCGACTGAATGCGGCCACATCGCGATGGAGCGCAATCGTTACTTCACGGGAAAGTTCATGGCCAGCCGTGATTTCGCCGATGAGCAGACATATTTTCTCACCCGGCACCGGCTGCACAATCGCCTGCTGCACGGCTGGGGAATCGTCTGCGGTCTGAAAGTGAGCCATCACCCGAGACAAGACTGTAAGAAGCGATGGGTGGTGGTGCAGTCCGGGATTGCGCTTGATTGCTGTGGCCGGGAACTCATCGTTCCCTGTGAAACAACTTTCGAGTTGCCTCTTCCGCGTGAGGAGGAACCGTCAGGCAATTCGGACAACGGGAAATACGAGGCGAATGCGTCGCGACGGCGCAAGCCTCTGCCTCCTGAAGAGGCCGAGCCACCGAGTAATGATGAGGGCGAAACCGATCTCCCGTTTTTGTTGGTGTTGCGTTATGTCGAAGAAGAGATCGAGCACGTGCCAGCGCTCTTCAGCGAGGGTGAATGTCACCCGACGCGAAAAGAAGCAAACCGGATTCGTGAAAAGGTCGTGCTGGATGTAGTCCGATTGGATGACGTCCAAGGAACCTGCTGGGTCAATCCGGAAGGCGATCCTGAAACCCCTTGTCGCGACGATTGCGGCGACGTGATTCCTGGTCCGGGACGCTCTTGTTTGAAACCGCTCTGCCCCTGCGGCGACGTCGTTCCTCTGGCGCTGATCTCGGCGAGCGAAGATTCAGACAAGCCTTTCGACATTGACTTGAAAGGACGTCGAAACCTGCCGACTCCACCTGAGTATTTGACCCACATCGTCGATACGAACTGGGATCATGGTGAGGAAGTTACTCTTAGCCAAATCAACAACGACTGGGACCGCCAGTTGGTGGTGACTTTTGATCGTAAATTGCTGCCGGCTGACGGTGAAAAGACCGGAGTTAGTCCGCTTACGTTCCTGGTCCAATACGGCGGCGTTCAGCAAGCCCTCGAGTTCCTGCCCTACGACGGTGACAATCCGCCGGGGCTCGCTGGCGACTGCCGCGCCGTCTTTACGATCGATCCTGATTACATCCACACAGATCGCAAGCGTCGCGGAAAAACCATCGTCGACAACGTGGTGTATGTGACTTTGAAGTGCGATTTCATTCTTGACTGTCATAACAATCCGGTTGACGGCGATTTTCTGCGCGCACGGTTTCCTACCGGAAACGGAGTGCCCGGCGGCGTCTTCGAAAGCTGGTTCCGCGTTGTTCATGAGGACTCAAACGGGAACGGCGACCGAAACGAAGGCCGAGAGGAGAACTACTAGATGGCCACGAAAATCCAAAGCCTGACCGTGCCGGCCAGAGACAAAGCCGAGCATAAATGCCAATGCGGCTGTGCATCCTGCGAAGGGACTTGCTGTAGTCTCGATTGCATAGTCAAACCACGCTTCTTCTGCGGCCAGCTTCTCACCGACGCTGATCTTTCGGCGATGCTCAAATGGGCGCGTGACCGGTTCGGACTGAGCCGGTACCGACACGGTTGGGGTGTGGTGTGTGGACTCGACGTGCGCTGCGATCCAGAGGCGCCCACCAGCGTAATCGTGACACCGGGCTACGCCGTGAATTGTTGTGGCGATGACGTCATCGTTTGCGAAACAGCGACGCTGGATCTGAAAGGCGCGTGCAAAGCAGAAGAGGATCCGTGCGCCGATCTGCGCCGCGAGCGAGATTCGTTGAATTCCATGAAGCGGGGCAACGAGATCGCGGTAAAGGTAGGCAATGCGATTGCCAGGAAACGAGGAGTGGATCTGAGCGCGGGACCGCCAACGCCGGGTGAGGTTCTCGAAGCTGCGCGCGTTGTCGATATCTACCTCAGCTATACCGAACAGCCAACCGATCCTTCCACCGCGCTGGGTCGCAGCTCATGCAAGCAGACTCCTGAATGCGAGTACAGCCGCACGCGCGAATCTTACAAATTGTCGTGGGAAATCGGACTCAAAGGGATCGACCCGGTGCGGACGCGCGCCGAAAACTGGTACGAGGGCTACGAGAGCTGCATTGAAGTATTGGAGACATTCAAGAAGAAATTTGGCCAGAACTTTCCGGCGAAGGAAGTGCGCGAATGGTTGCTGCGCTGGATCGACGAGCATCCGCAATATCAACTGTGTGGCCTGCGAGAACTGCTCTGCCAACAAGAGGTTGATTACTTCGCCAACGAAAGAAATCTCGTTCTGGTGCTGTTTGGGCTCGTGCAGAATTGTCGCAATGCCTATCTTCAATGCGAGTGTTTTGGCTGCGATGACGATATGCGTGTTCCGTTGGCAAGAGTATGGCTCACGCCTGACAACGGCACGTCCGGGAGCTGTCGCATTCTGGCGATCGATCCTTATCCGCCCTACCGGCGTCCGATTCAACCGGAGTGTTGGCCGGCGCCGCTTGGTTTCGTCAACGTCGGTCGCTTCATTTGGCATCGGCGTGAAGAGGTGTGCTCGGCGGTTCATGGCTTAGGGCTGAAGGTGAACTTTGGCGCCTTTCAGTTGCCGGCAACGCTGAATGAACTCCAAAAGAAGCTGAACTGTAACTTGTTCGTCGGTTGCGATGAGCAGCGCACCGCGTTGGTTTATGACGCAGGTCCACTCGGCAACCGGGTGGTGGGATTCTGTGAGGGAGGGGCGCCACCGCCGCCACCTGAGTGTCCCACGATTACGGTGGTGCCTGAATTAAAGCAGGTATCAGCGGGCACGCCCGCCAAGTTCAAAGTGCAGCTACAGCCTACGGTAGCCGGCGTCACTTTCTCTTGGACCGTAGATGCCGGCACGATTAGCGCCGGTCAAGGCACAGCGTCGCTCACGGTTGATACTACCGGGCTTTCGAACCGGCCGATCGTGGCAACAGTTACGATCGGCGGATTGGATCCTGCTTGCAATAAGACGGCAGAGGGAGCGGCGCTCGTTATTGCTAAGCAACCTCCGCCTTGTCCAACCATTACCGTGCTGCCTGATTTAGCGGAGATACCCGCAGGCACGCCCGCCGTGTTTAAGGTCCACCTGGATCGTCTAGTCGCCAACCCGACTTTCACTTGGAAAGTCAGCGCCGGAACCGTTACGAGTGGTCAAGGCACAGAGGTCCTCACGGTTGACACCAAAGGGCAGGCAGGCAAAACGATCCTCGCAGAAATAGATGTCGGCGGGTTAGACCCGGCGTGTCAGCGAACAGCAACGGGAGAAGCCCGGGTCCTTCCCGAGTTCAACTGCCCAATAATTAGCGTGTTTGCCTTGGGGAACGGAGCTGATAATGAGCCGATTGTGTTTCGCGCGGAGCTCCAACCAGACACTTTTCACGTCACTTACAACTGGAGCATAAGCGCCGGAGCGATCCAGTCCGGTCAGGGAACACGGGAAATCCAGGTTGGTCTCGAGGGTTTAGCAGGTCAAACGCTCACGGCGACAGTTGAAATTGGTGGCCTGCCTCCCAATTGCCCTCGGACCGATTCTGACAGTGTGACCGTCGCGGGCGGTCGGGCGAGAAAGGTGAATGAGTTCTTTGACATGGGCGAGACCGGCTTCGAGAACGCGGAGTCCACCAAAGTGCTGAACGATTTCGCCGCCCAGTTGCAGAAGGAACCGACCGTTCAGGGCTTCATCATAACCTTTGGCGGCGTCACACTCAGCGCTGCCGAGATTAACGCGCGCAGTGCTCAAAACTACCTCATTAACAATCGTGAGATTGATCCCCCGCGGATCGTCGCGAAAGTCGCAGAAGACAACCGACTCGCCGGAGAAGCGCCGATAGTTCAACTTTGGATTGTGCCGCCGGGCGCTCCTCCTCCGCCGTTCGTGATCGGCCGCAGAGTCGCTCCAGCTGATGACCTCACCGTGCTTAAAGGGATTGCCGCTAGCCGGCTGAGGGTACTTAACGATGAAGGGATCAGGACCTTTGCCGATTTGGCAGCTACCGATCCAAAGCGTTTGAAGGAACTTATCCCAACCGCCTCAGATGACGATCGAGCAAGATGGATCACGGAATCGAAAAAACGAGCGGGATAGGAAGTGGTTCCACTCTGCCGGGAACGACTCGCGTTCGCTTTCGCGAGCGGCAGTTGTTGCGCGCCAGCGATCTCAACGCCGAACAGTCCTATCTAATCACGACTCGCCGTCGGCACAATATTGGCCAGCATGGATGGGGGATTGTAAGTGGGCTTGAATTGACCAGGACTCCTGCGGGTATCGAAGTGCAGCCCGGTTATGCAGTCGATGGGTATGGCCGTGAGTTAATCGTTGCTGCACCGCTGTTGATCCCGCCCGACTCTTTCAATGCTCTCAAACAGAAGAGGCTCGACGTGTGGCTCTTCTATGATCTTGTCGAGGCGAATGTGCCGCAACGCGGCGCCTGGAACTGCGGACCCGGTCGCAATACTCGTAATCGTGAACGGGCCAGTATCCGGCTAACCCGGGCGCCGGTAGTTTCGAAAAGCGATGGCGCTCAAGCTTCTCGAACTCCGGCCGAAGTGCCCGTCGAAGACTTGCCGTTTCCACCATCCCGAACCTCGCCTGACGATCCCGCCAGCGAGTGGCCGGTTTATCTGGGCAGAATCCGGCGTAGTAAGAAACGCGCGATCTATCGCAAATCGCCTCGTGCTTATGCATCACTTAGCGGCGAACTGCTTTCCGCCGTTTCAGGCACGGCGCGCATGCAGGTTGGGAGTGAATTGGAAAGTGATACTCGCCGCTTTGCCGTCAGTGTCGCCAACGCTTCCGGCCAGTGGAACGAACGACTGGCGATCGATAACGAAGGCAACACCGTCATTACGGGCAACACCACCATCAAGAGCCGGGCTGAAGAAACGCCCGGCGAAGATACCGCGGCAATTCTCGCAAATGCCGCAGGCGAACTGCGCTCCGGCCAACTTCGGCTTCGCGAAAACAAAGATCCGAACGCGGGAGTTGAAGCTGAAGAAATAGAACCATTGTGTGCGCGCTCGGGAATGATGACTGGCGAAAAACCAGGATCGGCGCGGATGGTCCACTTCGAGTCACTCGCAGCGGAACCGGCAGCCGCTGCACCCTGGAATGTCTATCGTACTTCAGTAACTCAAGACAAAAGCACTCTACGGCAACTGCGCTTCGAGATCGGACACCCGGGTGACAAAGGCGATCCCAAACTCTCAATGCTTGCGTTCGGTGCGCGTGGCGGACTCACGAATGATTTCCTACCGCTTCTGACGATTTCAGCAGATTGTACAGTGAGGATTGATCGAGACCTGGAGGTGTTGGGCGAATTGAGTCAGGGTCCAATTCTGCCTGACCCGTCTGATCCAGACTTCACAGCGCTGATTGCAAATCAGTGGGCCGAAGGCACGGCTGTTGGTCAGGCGACAGCGGCGCCGGTCACCATTCAGGGAATCGTGCAGGATCCGAATGCCGCGGTGATTCCGGGGGCCCGGGTCGAGGTGCGGCATAACGCAACTAAAGTAAGAGGCTCTGCAGTCACCAATATTGAAGGAAACTTCTCCGTTTCTGGGTTAGCGGAGGGCAACAACACGGTCCGCGTCTCTGCCCCAAACTTTATAACCAGAGCAGAAATTATCGGCTTCACTGCGGGCGAGACGAGGACCATCGAAATTACTTTGACTCCAACGAGGGGCACCATCCGCGGGACCGTGGTCGATCTCAGCGGCGCCCGTCTACCGGGTGTCTTAGTGGTAATCCAAAACCTTGACACCGGTGAAGAGGGCAGCAGAGAGACCCTTGACGAAGGACAGTTCACTTTGTTGGGCATGCCGCCTGCCAGATACAGAGCGACTACCAACGCGGTGGGGCTTGTATTTCAAGAAGGTGTGCTAGTAGCGGGAGGTACGCTCAACTTTACTCTCGGTCCCACGCCACCATAGTTGAGGTAACGAGTTGATGGAGCAACAAACAAGATGAGCGACAACAGCATCAGCCGCGTCCACTATTTCGAGGGTCAGTTTCTGCGGACTCAGGATTTCACTGACGAACAGGCTTATCACGTCGCAATGCATCGGCGGCACAACATCTCTCACCATACGTGGGGCATCGTCAGCGGTCTTGAACTCGTGCAAATCGACGGTAATTTTTTTGTGGAGCCGGGAATGGCGGTGGACGGTTACGGGCGCGAGCTTGTGCTCCCGCAAAAGATGCCGCTTTCGCAATCGGCATTTGTTGACAAGAACAGCAAGGAACTCGAGGTGTGGCTGGTTTACGACCGCGCGGGCACGGACAAGCCGCCCGCGGGTTAC
>DATKIS010000412.1:0-3304 GCA_035543975.1 Pyrinomonadaceae bacterium | reverse complement strand
TGTTATTGCTGCTGACTTATTCAGACTTAAATGCGGTGGCTCCCGGAGTCTGGAGTGAATGGAAGAGCACCTTGCTGTGGGAACTCTACCGTCGCACCCGAACTGTTTTGACCGGCGCCGATGCACCGCTGGATGAGCTGGAAAAGACCGTGCGATTCAAGGAACAGGTAGCGAAAGCGTTGGAAGGCTCGTTCGCATTGAGTGAAATCGAACGCCACATTGCTTTGCTGCCTGATCGCTATGTCCGAGTGACCAGGCCAACTGCTGCGGCCTTGCACCTCAAGCTGGTTAAGGAACTCCAAGCGAATGTTTTCACGCGCCGGTGGATGCGGTATGGCCGAGAGTTTACCGAATTAACTATTTGCTCAAAGGATCGGCCCAGACTGTTTGCCGATGTCGCCGGGGCGCTCGCTTCGCGAGGTATCGAGATTCTGAGTGCCGAGCTAAACACGCGCGAAGACGGGATTGCTCTCGACGTCTTAATGCTCCGCGAAGCATCCACCCATTACGCAATAGACACGGAACGATATCCTGCTCTCGAGCGCTCCCTGCATAAAGCGATTGCCGGGGAATCCGATATCGCAACTTTGGTCGAACGCTGGCGCACTCGGAATGCGCCACGAAAGCGAAACATGGTTCCGCAGACCACCCAGCGCAATCCACCGCAGGTAACCGGTGACAATGAGGCGTCGCAATCATCCACGCTGATTGAGGTGCACGCCGCAGACGAGCCCGGCTTGGCATACAAGATCGCGAGTGCCCTGGCCGCCCTGGGGTTGGATATTGTCTGTGCCAGGATAGCAACTGAGAAAAGCGACGCCCTCGATGTTTTCTATGTCACCGACGGCGATGGAATGAAACTTTCTCAGTCGAGACTCGAGTCGGTCCAGGTTGCACTCGCTGGAATGCTTCCCGGCCAGGTCCCGGTCAGTGCTACCTCTGGCCATCAAACTGAAGGAGAACTAAATGAAAAAGGTTGAAGCGATAATCCGGCCACACCTTCTGGATGCAGTACGTACCGCGCTACAGGAGTTGGAAGTGATCGGAATGACCATTAGCGAGGTCCAGGGATATGGCCGGCAGCGCGGGCACACGGAAACCTATCGCGGCGCGGAATACCAGATTGAGTTCGTCCCCAAAATCAAACTTGAAGTGGTGGTCCCGGATGAAATCGAAGACGCCGCCATTGAAGCAATTATCAAAACGGCCCGCACAGGGAAATTTGGAGACGGAAAGATTTTTGTCGTGCCCCTCGAAGATGTAATTCGCATCCGCACAGGCGAACGCGGAGAGGCCGCCATTTAGTGCTCATAGGCATGAGTGTCTTGCCGACTAAACTAAGTCAACGATCCACTGAAACACACTAACCTCTTCTCGTGAGCTTTCGAGTAGCTTGGTGGATCGTTTTCTTATCGACCATCAATCACAAACACACCAACTGGATTATCGTTTTCTAGCTGATCGAGGTCTGAAGCTCCTGCGTCTGCATGAGGCTCCCAGGCACCGCTTCCCCAGGAATCAACTCACGGTCCAGCGCATATCCGTCCTCGCCGTGCTGGCTCAGGTCAAGTCCTCTAATCTCCTCTTCCTCACTCACCCGCAAGCCAATAAGCAGGTCAACAATTTTGAGGAGGATGTATGAACCAATCACCGCAATACCGATAGTGATCCCGACCGCGATTAGTTGGTTCACGATCTGCCCACCATTGCCATCAACCCAACCCACCGGCAGCGGAATTCCAGCCGCATCCTTGAAAATAGGGTTAATTGCGCGCGTGGCGAAGACGCCGGTCAGCACGGCGCCAATTGTTCCGCCCGCGCCATGTACGCCGAATACGTCGAGCGAGTCGTCATACCCAAAGATCTTTTTCACTTCCGTGACCATCAGGAAGCACCCGACACCCGCGATGAGACCAATCCCCAGGGCGGCCATCGGCGTGACAAAACCCGAAGCCGGCGTTATTCCGACCAACCCGCAAACTGCGCCGGAGATCGCACCCAGCACCGTCGGCTTACCTGAACGCAGCCACTCCGCGGCCATCCAACCCAGCGTTGCCGCAGCTGCCGCAAAGTGCGTCGCAGTGAACGCACTGCTGGCCAAACTCCCGGCACTCAGCGCACTCCCGGCGTTAAAGCCGAACCAACCCACCCAAAGCATGCACGCGCCAATCACGCTCAGCACGAGGTTGTGAGGCACCATCATCGCCTTCGGATATCCGACGCGTTTGCCCATGTAAATCGCGCAAACCAACGCGGAAAACCCGGAAGCGATGTGAACTACCGTGCCGCCGGCGAAATCCAGCGCCGGCACCGCACCACCGAGCGCGGCATTAAGAAAGCCACCTTTGCCCCAAACCATGTGCGCCATCGGGAAGTAAATAACTGTGGCCCACAAGACCGTAAAAACGAGCATGGCGCTGAACTTCATGCGTTCGGCAAACGCGCCCGTAATCAGAGCCGGGGTGATGATTGCAAACATCAACTGAAAAAGCATGAAGGTCTGTTGTGGGATGGTCGCCGCGTAGTCCCCGTTTGGCTGGGCGCCGACACCGCGCAGTAGTGCGTAACTGAAGTTACCAAAGAAAGGCGTGCCCTCCGAGAACGCGATGCTATAGCCGTAGAGCGCCCAAAGGATGGTGACCACGGCCATCAGTACGAAACTCTGCATCATGGTGGCGAGAACATTCTTCTTCCGGACCAGCCCCCCGTAGAACAGGGCGAGACCAGGTCCGGTCATCATCAGCACCAGGGCAGCGCAGACTAATACCCACGCATTATCACCTGCCGATTGGGCGCTGGCAGCGGCGGTTTCGAGTTGGGCCAGCCGCCCTTCCACAGATTGCTCGGGTGCCTGAGCGAGGACAGCAACCGCGTTGCCCGCAAGGCAGAGCAACCCCAGCGCTGGGGTGCGCATTCGTTGAAAGAAATTCATCGGTGATGTCTCCCTGGACCTTCAAAGTTTATGACGCAGACTCATTCGCAGCGTTGCCGGATTGACCCGGTGATCGAGCAATCTCGCGAACAGTCTCGTTTCGTTTCACCGAACCCGCTTTACAATCTGTATGCCAACCCAGGAGAAGATTGGGTCCAATGGCCGAGGCCGGTTCGCAAGTGGTCGAAAGTTGTGCAAAAGCTAAGAAGATGCTGTGGGAACGGATATCGAGTGAATCGTGATTGACTATGTGGGTTTCTCGGAAGTGCACCTCCGGCCGACATCTTTGTAAGTCGTAAGAAGACCTGCCGACAAAAATGTCCTCGGTCTACCGAGGCTTTTGCATAAAAAGTCTCGCACGCTCGTGGCAGC
>DATKIS010000411.1:0-3506 GCA_035543975.1 Pyrinomonadaceae bacterium | reverse complement strand
AACTAAGAAGAAACGGGAAGAGGCATTGCCTGAGCGCCTGCTCCGCCGGGTGCTCGAAAGCATGGGCGACGTCGTGGATCGCAAGTTTGGCCGCACCGTCGAGCCAAAACAGGGCCTCACTACTTCTCAGTTGATTGAGCGCATGAAGAAGTTGATCGACGAGCGGGTACGCGATGAAGGACGAAAGGGACGAATAGCTCCCCATCATCTAAAACTCAAAGTCGAATGGGGTACGCATTCGGAAGCGCCTCCGGAAATCATCAAGGACCTCGAGCACGAGATTCTTGCCGAGGCCATAGATCACATTAACGATCATCGTTACCGCACGCTCGCCCCGGCCAGGATTGAGACCGAGGTTGATATCTTTACGACCGGCATATCCGTGGATGCCAGTTTCGGCGAGTTTGAGGATGAACTAAAGGCGGCCGACGAAGCCAAACGAGAGAAACTGGTCGCCCCGAAACAGAGTCCTTTCGAGAAGATCCCAGACATTACCCTAATCGCCAGGATTACGATGGGTAATGAGGTTCACGAAGTGCCCCTGGTGATGAAACCAGGCGGACGGCGCTTGAGCGTGGGCCGGGTCTCTGACAACGAATTGACGCTGAACGATTCCAGTGTGTCGAAGATTCATGCCGCGCTGACGATGAATCAGCAAGGCACTTTACTCGTCGCCGACACTGGATCGACAAATGGAACTTTTATAAATGGGCGTCGCATTTCCTACGGTGAAGCTCGCCAGATTGAAGACCGGGATGTGGTTGGGTTTGGCGATGTAGAAGTGAGGTTCCGGAAGCCTGAGGAAGGGTAAAGGTCAGAAAAACGTAACACGGAAGTGTAGGGGCCGGGCCCGAAGTTTTGGAGTGCGGCAGCAACCTGAAGGGTTGAGCTTAGCTTTGTCCAAAAAAGTCGGCTATGGCTTCAGTCCCCGAAGCGACGATGTATAGGCGAGTGAAAATAGTCCAGCACTTCAGTGCTGGGTCGTGAGCCCGGAGCGAGGTCGAAGTCCGTGAAGCGGACGACTGATAAACTTCTGGCGATCCAAACCTTGAGATTCAGCCGTCCGTTTCACGGACTCGCGTTTTCTCAGGTCTACCTGATCCACCGATGAATCGGTGGGCTACGTTCATTCGTCGGCTTCGCCGACTTTTCGGGCAACCCGATTTCAACTGCAGAATGTCATTCCTTCTATTCTTTCAGACGCCAACGCCCGCTGAGGCCGTCGTTAACATTCCCGAGCGAATGCCCGCGATAGTCACTCTGATCTATCTCGGCGGATTCCTCCTAATCATCTTACTGTTGCTGGTCTCCCTGTTCCGGAATCGCCGTCGCGGCGTGTCTTCGGCGATTGCCGCCGCCGCAGATCTGCCGCCTGAGGTGAGAAAACGGTTGGGGTCCACGTCTACCAACCGCGGGCTGCGGGCTTTGCGTTGGCTGTTCGTGATCCTCTCGCTCACGATGTTCGGGTTTCACATTTACTGGACACATTACGCCCAGGAGCAAAACGAAAAGTTTCAGGAGTTAAGCTACAAAGACCTGCGCAATCGGCGCCTGTCAGAATCTACCTTGCGCGGGTGGATACTCGACCGCAGCGGCAAGCTCGAGAACGCCCTCGCGCTTTACCGGCGCGATGCGAGCGGCAATATCACCCGCGAATATCCGATGGACATGGCGATGGCCCACATCTTTGGTTCGGACCGGGGTGATCCCGGACTGGAGCGCGCGCTTTTCGGCGTCCAAAGCGGCGCCTTACCCGAAGCCATGGAAGTGGTGAAAGGCCAGACAGTCCAGTTCAAAGGGAACACTGACGTCCGTTTGACGATCGATCGCGACTTGCAACAAGCTGCGATTGACCAGTTGAAGGGCAAGCACGGCGCGGTAGTCGTCCTGAATCCGCAAACCGGCGAAGTCCTGGCCCTCTACAGCGAACCTTCCTACAGTCTCAAACAGGTCGAAGACGGGGTAACCTGGATTAAGCTCGAGGCTAACCAGCGCGATCGTCCCCTCGTAAGTCGCGCCCTGGGCGCCTACTACATCCCCGGATCAACCTTTAAGACGGTGACGATGACGGCAGCCTTTGTTGCTGGAATCCAGAACACCGAGTTTAACTGTAGCGGTGGTGGGTACTATGCGGCGCCGGGAGCAAATGTGATCTTCGACGATGGCGGAGCGGGTGAAGTGCACGGCCGGATTGGTATCAACCACGCCTATGAAGTTTCCTGTAACCAGTATTTCGCGCAGATGGGCGTTGCTCTGGGCGCTGAGCGTCTGAAACAGGCGGCCCAGCTACTTGGCATAGGCACCTACGATACGCCCGTCGAAGCGTTGCGCGGCAGAAAGCAACCTGATATTTGGAACGCCTCGACGGACGCGGTGAAGCGCGCGCTGGCGCCGAGAGAAGCCACGATTGTTACTGGCAAGCAAGTGACGAGATACGATCTGGCCTTGATTGGTTATGGCCAGGGCTATGCCGGCCAGATGACCCCCTTCCAGATGGCGCTGGCTGCCTCGGCGATCGCCAACATGGAAGGCAAGTTGATGAAGCCCAGGATGGAATTTGATCGGCCGCCGGAAATGTTCAAGCAAGTTGTGACGCCGCAGGTAGCCGCGACGATGCGCTCGATTATGGGGCTGGTGACGGGCGGGCCCAGCGGTACCGCGCGCGGGGTCTTTGCGCCAGTCAAAGCAGCGGGCATCAATACCGGCGGCAAGACGGGCACTGCGCAAAAGGTGGTGCCGGTTTTCGATCCGAAAACAGGCGAACCCAAAACCAGGCACCGCGTAGAGAAAGACAGCAGGGGCAACATCATTCGGGAGTATGAAGAGACAATTATGGACGAAGACCATCCGCGGATCGATGGCTGGTTTTTGTGTATCGCACCGCTGGAACGCCCGCAGCTCGCGATGGCGGTGATTGTCGAAGGCGGCGGCTACGGTTCAAAGTCAGCCGCGCCAATTGCAGCGGCGTTGGTGTTGAAAGCCCGGGACCTTGGATATTTCAAGGGTATCGGTCAGCCGGTCGATCCAAAGACGGCACCCAGAAACAGGCCCAGGACTGCGGCGACGCCCTAAGCTGAGTAGAAAGCTGCGGTCGCGGCGGGAAACTATTTACCGCCAAGGCGCCAAGACGCCAAGGCCGCCAAGACAGAAATGGAAAAGGGGTACTCAGTATTGATTTGATTGACTTGGCGTTCTCGGCGGCTTGGCGCCTTGGCGGTTACAAAGTCGACTGACAATCATCGAATGAAAAATCGCGCGTCGTCACATCTATTAATCATCCTGCTGCTGCTGATTCTAGAGATAGTCGGCTACTGGGGCATTCATCGTGGCGGTCTGCTGCGTGGTTACGAAACCTCGATCATTGGGGCCGTTCGCGATCTCTTCATGTTCGTTCCCCTGGTCATTCTGCTGTTCTGGCTTTCCCGCGTCCAAAGATTCAAAGGCAACTGGATCCTCTTCACAGCTTCAGTTTTACTCTTTGCGGTGGGCATGCTGGTTCAATACCG
>DATKIS010000410.1:0-2590 GCA_035543975.1 Pyrinomonadaceae bacterium | reverse complement strand
CGGCCCCGAGATGTTCAGGCGAGAAAACCGGGGTGTATTCTCTTCCAAACGCTACGCGGTGCGCTTCTGCAACCGCTTCTTCTTGCACTGATTCGGAGGCTGGAACAAATTGCACCAGCCAACCTTCTATCCGGATGTATTCACGTTCGGTATTGTACCCGAGCTCCTCGAGATAGGCGTAAATTCGTCCAAAAGAAACCAATCCATTAGGTCCGACTACTACCGGTGAAATGAAAACGTCGATGTCGTCAGTCAGATAGGGTTCCAAATAGCGAATCGCCGCTATTCCGCCGCCAATAGCAAACCTTTCGATGACGCCTTCAGCTTTCATGCGATTTAGAATCTGAATGACTTTCTCCATCTAGTCCCTTTCTAACTGACCTTTGCGAGGGCTTTCCTGGCGGCCTCAATCGTCTGGTCGATGAACTGGTCGGTGTGCGCAACGCTGACAAAAGCGGCTTCAAACTGCGAGGGTGCCAGGTAGACGCCCTGATCAAGCATGGCGTGGAAGAACCTCCCATACAGTTCACGATCGCTCTGGTTGGCCGTAGTCCAGTTGGTCACTGGCTGATCAGTGAAGAAACTCGTCCACATCGAGCCCACCCGGTTGGTTACCGTATTGACTCCGGCGGTCGCAGCCGCCGCGGACAGACCTTCACACAGCCGCGCCGAAGCCCGCTCAAGTCGTTCGTAGATTGTTTTGTCTTTTAGTCGCCGCAGCGTCAGCAGCCCGGCGGTCATCGCCAGCGGGTTTCCGGAGAGCGTTCCTGCCTGGTAGATGGGCCCGCTGGGCGCGATGTTGCGCATCAATTCGCGACTGCCGCCGTATGCTCCTACCGGCAAACCGCCGCCGATTACCTTCCCCAGACAGGTAATATCGGGCGTGATGCCATAGAGTTCCTGGGCCCCGCCGCGACCCAGGCGGAAACCGGTCATCACTTCATCGAAGATTAGCAACGCTCCGTGGCGACTGGTCACCTCACGGCAGAACTCCAGAAAGCCCGGGTTGGGCGGGACCACGCCCATGTTGCCCACCACGGGTTCAATGATGACTCCGGCAATGTCCTGGTGTTCTTTGAAGACGTCTTCAAGCCCGTTCGGGTCGTTAAAGGAGACGGTCAGTGTGTGTTGGGCCAGCGACGCCGGGACGCCCGGACTGTCGGGCAGACCCAACGTGGCCACGCCAGAACCGGCCTTTACCAGCAAGCTGTCGGCATGACCGTGATAGCAGCCTGCAAACTTGATCAGCTTGTCGCGCCCGGTTACGCCGCGGGCCAGGCGAATCGCCGACATCGTGGCTTCGGTGCCGCTGTTGACCATCCGGACCATCTCAATCGAAGGCACGGCCTCGACGATCTCTTCCGCCAGTTCAACTTCCAACTCGTTGGGGGCCCCGAAGCTGGTACCGCTCGCGGCAATGGCGGCCAGAGCGTTGACGATCTCAGCGTCGGCGTGGCCCAGAATCATCGGGCCCCACGAACCGACGTAATCGATAAATGTGCGGCCATCGACGTCAGTGATGGTTGGACCGGCGGCGCTCTTGATGAACAGCGGGGTCCCACCTACGCCGCGGAAGGCACGCACCGGAGAATTCACTCCGCCCGGCATTAGCTCGAGTGCGCGGGCATACAACTGCGCCGACTTATTCTGGTCCTTTTCTGAAGTGTGCATTGATCGAGGATAGCAAGCGGGGACTGAGGTTAACCAGCAGGAAGGCGTTCGGTGTTCCTGATCCGGCAAATCCTTTGCGAGCCGTTGCGGCTCTTTGCGTTCTTGGCGGCAGGAAAACCCCTTAAAACGATAACCGCAAAGAGCGCGAAGAGCCGCAAAGTTTACCGCAAAGAATTGAGCTTTAGGACTCTACCAGGCGCTCCACGAAATAAACCGTAATTTCACGTGGGAAACTGGATTACTTCGGGTCAGGAAGTGGATCGTTGCCGTTGAAAAAATTGCGCACGCTGCGCATAACCTGCCGGAAGAACCTGAAGATTTTGGGTAGGATTATCGCCGCGACTACCAGTCCCGCTGCTACCACGGCAAACAGCAGAAACGGCAGGAACGCCGCCAGCAGCATCGACACAATCGCGATTACATCTTCGGTGAGGCTCACCACGATGTTTGACACCGGTTCGGGGCTGGTGTTGACGATAGCCCTGGTTGCGGCCTTGGTTCCGTGAGAACTCAATGCCAACCCGCCCCCGAGCAGAAACGCAATCACCTGCACCGTCTTATCAAAGTCGCCAAAAGCTGTCGCCGCCAGCACGGCGCCGGCGGGAATGCGAATGAAGGTATGGATCACGTCCCAGACGCTGTCGACCACCGGAATCTTGTCGGCGATGAACTCAACCACATACAAGGTCCCGGCGATGCCAATCACCCACCAACTGGTCAGCACGTGGAGCTCGCCGGGAAGTTCGAGGTGAGCAAAGCGGCTCAGCAGGCCCAGCATGGTTACCGAGGCATAGAGACTTATCCCGGAAACCCAGGAAGCGCCCATCGCGATTGATAGTGTGTGAATGAGATCCATCACCCGCATTATACGGCAGACCGATTCAGCAAGTTCGGTAGAGTTCGCTGACAAGAAAGAATA
>DATKIS010000409.1:0-2543 GCA_035543975.1 Pyrinomonadaceae bacterium | reverse complement strand
ACCCTAAACTGTTTCAACGGTTTCTCGGACAAAACCTGTAAACCGTTAAAACGGTTATACCAAGAACAAGCGCTCCCTCTTCCACCGGGCTAAAGCCGCGGTGCTAATAACATCGCTCCGCGTCATGTCTCTGGCACGAATCCTGTGAACGGAATCCAGCGCAACGAGCGCCCGAGACTTTTTGTGCAAAGCCATTCAAACGCGTTCGGTTATTTCATTCTTGCCTAATGAAATTTGCTGTTCTATTCCTGGTTCTAACCGTCATACCTTTGGCACCCGGGAAGCCCAGCACAGTCACGGCAAGCGTCTCACCAGCTTCAGCCCCGGTCCAGTTCGTAGACATCACCGCAGCGGCAGGTATCAAGTGGAATCTCAAAGCGCTGGCTCCGGGCGCGAGGTACTTGATCGAGACGATGGGCGGAGGTGGAGGCTTCGTCGACTATAACGGCGATGGTCTGCTGGACATCTACCTGATTTGTTATTCCCAAACACCACAGCCTCCCGGCGCGAGCAAATTAAGTGACGTGCTTTATCGAAATAACGGTAACGGCACCTTCACTGACGTGACCGAAAGCACAGGCCTTTCGAATAGCATGTTGGGCATGGGTTTAGCGGTCGGAGACTATAACAACGATGGCTGGCCGGACCTTTATATCACCGGCTACGGCGCCAGCAAGCTCTATCGCAATAGCGGCAAGGGCACGTTTACCGATGTTACGAGTCAGGCAGGAGTCAACAACGATCTTTGGGGTACCAGCTCGGCCTTCTTTGACTATGACAACGATGGTCATGCAGATCTTTTTGTCTGCAACTACCTCACCTATGATGAAAAGAATCTGCCGTGTACTTTGTACGAAGGCAAGCCTTACTGCTTAATCAAAACCTTTAAGGGTTCAGCAAGCCGACTCTTTCACAACAACGGCGATGGAACCTTCTCAGATGCAAGTGAAAAGGCAAACATTGCCAATCCAAAAGGAAAAGGCTTGGGAGTGATTGCCCTGGATTATGACGGCGACGGCCGGGTGGATATTTTTCAAGCTAACGATGCCGCAGCCAATTTCCTTTATCGCAACGATGGCGATGGAACCTTTTCCGAAGTGGCCCTTGCCGCCGGGGTGGCTTTTGATCCGAATGGCAACGCGCGCGGTGGCATGGGTGTAGACGCCGAAGACCTCGACGGCGATGGCAGGTTAGAGATTTTTGTAGCGAACTTTTCGGCAGAGACCAACGCCTTGTTTCATAACGACGGTCAGGGGTTGTTTACCGAAGTCACGAACAAATTGGGTCTTGGGGCGATTAGCATCCCGATGAGCGGTTTCGGTTCCCGGTTCTTTGACTACAACAACGACGGCCTGGTCGATCTTTTCGTACACAACGGCCATCCGTTTGAACCCATCAACAAACTGTTTCCGGAAACGACCTACCGTGAACCCCCATTTCTGTTTGAGAATAACGGTAACGGGTTCCGCGATGTGGCCACGGAACACGGCGCCGCACTGAAGCGATCCTATGGTGGGCGAGGATTGGCGGTGGGTGATCTGGATAACGACGGAGATTCAGATCTGTTGCTGATGAATGTGGGAGAACCGCCGGTGCTGTTGCGCAATGATGGCGGCAATAGAAATCAATGGCTGGGCATCAATCTAGTTGGGACGATAAGTAATCGCGACGCTGTAGGGGCGAAAGTTACCGTAATTGCGGGCAACAAGAAGCGAAGCAAGCAACGGCTGGGCGGTACGAGTTATTGCTCAGCTTCCGATCAACGCCTGCTTTTCGGCTTGGGAAGGGCGAGGATGACTGACGTAGAAGTCAGGTGGCCCAGCGGACAGATCAGCACGCTCAAGAATGTGCGCGCGAACCAATACCTCACGATAAAGGAAAGCCCGGTTAATAGAAAATAGCTGATTACCGAGACCTTCGTTTCGCGGCTTCGCCGCTTGATGTGAGGAAGGTCTCTCACCTTCCGTAATGGCCCTTCGAGAGGGGCTACGTTCCGAATAGGGGCACAGCCCCAAATTCACTAATAACTTTCGGAAGGTCGGAGACCTTCCGCACATCAGACGGCGAAGCCGCAACCGACCGCGGTGACTTCTTGGTCACTTGGGCGCGCTGATGCCTGATCCCTCAACAACCTTTACGTAGCGATTTATCGGCGGGTTGGCGAGCTTGTCAATCCTGCCACTCGGCCAGCGAATCTCGACGTAATCGATTTTTGTGGCCGCTCCAATTCCGAGTATTTCACGCGGATCGTGCGACGCCAGATAGCTCCCTCCAGACGTCTTCAACCGTCTGCGCTTAACTGTTCCTGCTTGCCAGCTAAGCACCGCTCCGACTGCCGCTGGATTGCTGTTTCGGGCGATCAATTGCAGACCAAGCCAGTTATTGCGACTGCCGTCCTTATTGAGGAGCAGCGCCGGAGGCTCACCGTTGTTTGCAATCAACACGTCAAGGTCGCCGTCATTATCAATATCCCCGGTAGCCATGCCGCGCCCAGAGAAGTATTTACTAAAGACGGAACCCGATTGTCCGCTCACGTTTTCAAA
>DATKIS010000408.1:0-2639 GCA_035543975.1 Pyrinomonadaceae bacterium | reverse complement strand
GTCTTGTATGTAGGCATAGAAGTTCACGTTCAATGGCGGATCTGTCGACCAGCTGGTCCTCTCCACCCCATCCACGAAAAGCTTCGTATAGAAAGTTGCTGACGTAGCCCCACTGCCATTGTTGAGGACCGCCCAGTCGACATACAACGTGTCAGTTGTCCTTAGTGGGCTGCTATTGGTGGTACTGCCGGTCGTATTGGAAACCACGATCTTGTCTGACCAGCCGCTCGGCTGATGAGGGGTCAGATTTGGTCCGGACTGTACTCCGCTATCGCGGAACCGCGAAACTGTAAAAGCCGTATTGTTGATGACGCGAGTGTTGTCTCGCTGATTGGCAATCCCTATCGGAATTCCACTGTAAGTAACTGCCGGATTTGAAAAATAGGGTATCCGAGGACAACTGGGGCAGGGATTCGAATACGACATAACGGTGCGGAAAGACGCGCTCGCATTCCAATGTCCATATGCATAAGGATAGGCCAAATCCGAGGCCGGATAGCCGTTTTCGGGGTTGTGGTCACACCCTTGATTATGGCCAAGCTCGTGTGGAAAGGTGAGCCCACCAATAGCGCACGCACGTTGTGCCAGAGAGAAACCCAAAGACGCGAATGATGGAGCAACGTTTGTCATCAAGTACCCGATGCCGCAAACATCATTCGCGTTCTCGGTCAACATTGAGACCAAGTCCGCCTTCGCTGCATTTCTGGCCGCCGCAACCGTAGCGTCACCTGCCAACCATTCCAACCCAGCCTCTCCATCACCGTTGTCGGCATAGCCAACCTCCATGGTTTGGACCAAACGAAGACGAGTCGCGATTCCGCTGTTTTGGTACACGCTATTAGTCGTGCTGACTGCTTGCTGAGCGAAAGTCTGTGCCTGGGTGGTTCCCCCCAAGGCCAAACGAACCGCCGCAGTGTAGACAATCATCACGTCAATCTGGCTTCCGTCATCGAATCCAACCTGCACGTCGCTAATGGCGTCGTCGTTGTTCGAAACGGCCTTTTTGAGAACCGCTCCACCGCAGGGTGGAAACTTGCTTTGATCTATTTGCACCAGGAGATGTTTGAAATCTTGTTGGGGCACAATTTCATATACGGCTGCCGGCGAATAGATCAGCCCGGACATAGCCTGATCCTTAACCGTAAGGACAATGTCGCCACTCCAATTGTTTTCGCCCAAGACTTTTCCATGCCAACTGTATTCGTTCGATGCAAAGCGAACGAAACCCTCTACCTGATTTCGTACCGCCTCGTAAGTTTTTCCATCCAATAGTGTGAAACGAAGCCTCTCCGCCGTCTCAAGCAACGACTCCCCGAAATGAATTCTCACCTCCTGCTCCTGGATCCCTGCCACTGAAGCTATTGACTGCGGTCTTTGGGGACCCATTAGCTCAAACAACTCGACCGTTTCCGGTTCCCGCCGCGTTATTATCTTGGCTGAGTTGTCTTTCTGATCTGGGGGGGTGGGAACTTCCTGGCCAGCGTTTCTCGTGCTCGTCTTTCCAATATTCTTTTGCGCCTTTGAAGACTCAAAATAGAACGCACCAAGGAACAAGAACACTAAAGTTATTGAGAAAAGCAAAGATGTTCTCTTCATAATTCTCCTCTTGATTTCCATCACCAGGAAGCGGAGACGAGTCGGCAGTGATCCAAGGCTGCTTAGGATTCATCGAGCTTTCGAGCGCAAAGGGATTAGGTCGTGCAGTGTGGTATGGATCTCATAACTTTGGCAGCGCGTGGGTTGGGGTGATTTTAGACCCACGACTGCTGAGGTTAGAAGAACCAGCGAGAGTGTGCTGCGCCAACGTGGGAGATTCATTTGTTCACCTGCGGGATCGCTTCGCGGGGATCAGGATGTCTTAGGTGCGAGGGTTCCCGTTTTACTAGTTAGTGAGATCCGTGCCCGTAAAAGCATGAGAAGCAAACTTTCTGTTTTGAAAGCAATGCTTCTGCTTCGCTTCGCGCCATTTGGTCAAAAGACAGTTAGGTTATCTTGCGACAATAGCGGAAACGAGATGCGCCTGAGGAGGTTTTTCTGCTCAATGACTATGTCCGTTTAAGTAAAAGTATTACAGCCGATGCGAATTTGAGAGCCGTAACTTGGCCGAGGACGCCAGGGTATGACCGATTAACCGAGTTCAGGGCAACGGTCGCGCCTGCACTGCGGCACCGCGACGATGTTGTGGTTGGTGAAGTCAGCGGGCTGGATGCGGCGCAGGGCGCCGCCTTCGCGCACCTCCAGAAACTGGTAGCCGGGTTTGGGCAAACTTGCGAGGAAATCGGCGGCAGCTGAAGCACTCAAGCCGAACCCACGCGCGGTTTCGACTATCGCTTCGAACAGAATGATAGGCGCTTCAGGGCGATTGAGCGTGTCATGCCCGCCTTTGAAGACCATCAACTCGGCGCCTTCCACATCACATTTGATGAAGTCTGGCGGCGCGATTGACTCAGTAGTTACAAGTTCATCCATTCGCCGTTGCTGGCAAGTAACCGTGTGCGTCTTACCCAGGCCAAACAGTCCGCTTCCTTTGTGGGAATGCTCCTCTTTGTTCCAATCGGCAAGGCTAGCCATCGAATGATCGTCCGGGACAAACAGAGTCGACTCCACATCCTGATCGGAGACGGCAACCGGGTATAGTT
>DATKIS010000407.1:0-5143 GCA_035543975.1 Pyrinomonadaceae bacterium | reverse complement strand
CCCATCACCTTTTGGATTCCGGACATGGGCGGCTCTTCATCACCTTTTGGCTGGGGCAAAGGAATAAAACTCAGAGCAAAAAGCAGAATTCCCCAACAGGCGAAGGCGGCGCCGGTGCCCACTCCGCCGGGCAAAAGACCGGGAATGCCAGCGCCCGCGAGAAGTAGTCCGAGGACGAAAAACCCGATACCAATAGGCCGCAACTTGGTGGGTCGGGGTCCCTTGGTTTGCTCGACAGGCGGCAGGGGTGGGGGTGGTGGTGGCTGAAAATCCTGGCCGTTCGGATCACTCATAAGCTTAATCCTCCTTTTGGTAGAGGACGGGGAGAAGGCTTCCGTCCGGAGCGGTAGCCCGGCATTGGGCGCGCGGGCGTGATCTGAAAATTTGAATACGTTTGGCGAGGGTGCGATGTTTCAAGGTCACAGGTTAGGACCGGGAAGGAGAAAGGAAGATTTCATTAGGCCCGGTCCAACTTCGCGCAACCCTGGAGGACTTCGCGCAACCCTGGAGGACTTCGCGCAACCCTGGAGGAGATTTTCCATATGTCATTTCTCATTTCTCATTTGTCATTGATCCCTTTCCGCCGCCTGCCTTCAAGCGATGGCAAATGAGAAATGTCAAATGATATATGGAAAATCTGCTTTCTCCTTATCGTCTGGCGTCCTCTGCTGACCCAAAGACGCCCGGGACGCCGCCGGAGACAAGGAATCTTCCTTAGGCGAGGTCCAACTTCGCGCAACCCTGGAGGAGATTTTCCCTATGTCATTTCTCATTTCTCATTTGTCATTGGTCCCTTTCCGCCGCCTGCCTTCAAGCGATGGCAAATGAGAAATGTCAAATGATATATGGAAAATCTTCTTATCTCCTTGTCGTCGGTCGTCCTCTGGCGTGTTGGCGTTAAGCAACCGGAGTCTCGGCCCAACCCGGAACGCGGATGCAGGCCACCGTGTGACCTGACGAAATTTCGCGCAACTCCGGATCAATCCGCGCACACTCGTCGATCGCGATTGGACAACGGGTGCGAAAGCGACAGCCTGATGGCGGATTAATCGGCGTGGGCACGTCGCCCTGGAGCACAATCCGCTCCCGCTTGTGTTGAGGATCGGGAACCGGTATCGCCGACAATAGTGCCTTCGTGTAAGGATGCAGCGGGTTGGCATAGAGATCCGCCGCAGTCGCCACTTCGACAATGCGTCCGAGGTACATCACCGCCACGCGATTGGAAATGTGTTCGACGACGGCCAGTCCATGAGAGATGAACAAGTATGCGAGCCCAAATTCCTTCTGCAAATCCTGCAGAAGATTAACTACCTGCGCCTGCACTGAAACGTCGAGCGCTGAAACCGGCTCGTCCGCCACGATAAGCTTGGGATTGAGGGCGAGCGTCCGGGCGACACCGATCCGTTGTCGCTGACCGCCGGAGAATTCATGCGAGTAACGGTTGCGATAATCCGGATCAAGCCCAACTCGTTTCAGCAGTTCGGCCACCCGATCGCGCCGCTCCTGCCGGGTACCGACCTTATGAATCACCAGCGGCTCGCCCACGATGTCGCCGACCTTCATTCGTGGATTTAGAGAGGCATAAGGATCCTGAAACACGATCTGCATCTGGCGGCGCATTTCGCGCAACTCGGTTCGTCCTAACGACAAGACATCGCGCCCCTCAAAATTGACCTCGCCGGCAGTCGGCTCAATCAGTCGCAACAAGCAACGACCAACTGTTGACTTACCGCAACCAGACTCGCCGACCAGGCCCAGCGTTTCACCGTGGAAGATGTCAAACGAGACGCCGTCGACCGCACGCACGACGTCGTCGCTACCTTCGACAGCGAAGTGCTTCACCAGAGACTTCACACTTACGAGCTTGTCGCTTTGGGCTGTGGTATTCATCGATAATGCTTAGAGAGATTTTCCATATCTCATTTGACAGTTTTCATTTGTCATTGAATTCAGGAGTCGCTCGTTGCAGCTCATTTCGTTAATCGCCGGGATGACCGAAATCCGATGACAAATGAATATATGGAAAATCGGCCCTTAAAAGCTGCCTTCAATAGAAGCCTCCCGTTCGCCGTGGTCCGCCGCCACCGCAGCCGCCAGGTCAAACAACACGCACCGAACCTTCACATCTCCGTCAAGCTCATAAAGCGGGATTTCTTCCTCGGTGCAGCGCGGCATGCGATGGGGGCAACGCGGCGCGAAATGACAGCCCGGCGGCAGATCGGTCGGGCTTGGAACAGTGCCTTCGATCGTCTCGAGTCGTTCCTTTTTGGCCACGTGCGCGGCGGTCAGTTTAGGCACCGAACGCAACAGCCCCTCAGTGTAAGGATGTTTGGGACGGGCAAACAACTCTTCGACCGAAGACTCCTCGACTATGCGGCCGGTGTACATCACAGCGACGCGGTCCGCCACCTCAGCCACCACACCCAGATCGTGTGTAATCAGTAGCACCGCCAATTCGCGATTTCGCCTCAACCCATCCAACAGCTCCAGTATCTGCGCCTGAATGGTGACGTCGAGCGCGGTAGTAGGCTCGTCGGCAATCAGCAGCTTGGGATCGCAGGCGAGTGCCATGGCGATCATGACGCGTTGGCGCATGCCGCCCGAAAGTTGATGGGGATAATCGTCTACTCTACGACCCGGATCAGGAATCGCCACTTCGCTCATCGCCTGAATGGCCGCAGCGCGGGCGGCCTTGCGCGACAACTTGCGATGCAGTCGTAACGCTTCGGAAATCTGTTCGCCCACCGTGAAGACCGGATTGAGCGAGGTCATCGGGTCCTGAAAAATCATGGCGATGTCGTCCCCGCGAATCTGGCGCATCTCGGCGTCAGAGAGTTTCAATAGATCGCGACCGTCAAAGATGATTTCGCCGTCGGCTATCTTTCCCGGTGGCGAAATCAACCGCATGATCGAGAGGGCGGTTATCGACTTGCCACACCCGGATTCACCCACCACGCCGAGTAGCTCGCCCGAGTCGATGTGGAAGCTGACCCCGTTAACCGCACGTACCAGGCCGGCACGCGTGGGGAATTGTGTTTGGAGATTTTTTACTTCCAGCAAATGCGACATCGGGTTCAATAGAAACGTTCCTAACAGGCGTTCAGAGTCCAACCTTTAGGTTGCCTCACTCGCCGCCAAGCAAGCTAAAGCTTGGACTCTATGCCCCTGGCAACTGGGGTTTAGAGTTCAACCCCTGGTTGTTCTCGGGATCCTAACGGAACCTGGGAAACAATCGTTGCAACGATTCAGCCCAGGTTATGAACGATTGTGCCTCATGCGGTGGCGTCCGGAAACCCGGCCGGAAAATAAAGAGCTGATTTCCGCCACCGTCGGTGCAGGCGCCCTGACTCATCTCGTAAAACCCCAGCAGCGCATCGCTGAAAACGCTGCGAATCGTCGGTTCATCCTGTCCGCGCAGCAGGTAGTTCTTGGAAAAAGTTTGCCGGTGGCTGAAGTCGATATCCTGGTAACCCAACGCTGAAATCAGTTTATGCAGCACGTTCTCCGGTCGCAGGGAGAAGTACGGAATATTGAGATCGCGCGGTTCGAAGTAGGCGACCGACTGATAATGTGTGTGGCTATGCTTCCCATGCCCGACAGTATAGATGTAATCGAAGAGCGCAGCTTTCACCCCATTCAGTTCGCCATACATCAGGTTCTTGATTTGCTTGCTGTGGCCCTGCCCGAATAGATCAAACCGTTCGAGGTTAGGCAGGTAATTCAGTGGGACCTCCTCGGCAAAAGCCCAGCCCAGCATCGTAGCCGAAGACTTCAATGCCTGCGTCCGCTCACGCTCGCGCTTCCTGGCATGTATCGTCAACAGCACGACCGCTGCGATGACCACAGCAAAGAAAGCGATGATGCCAAACAAGGGAAATAACGATTTCAATTCGGTTCTCTCCGATTAGTCATTGATGAGACAAGTCAACTCTTTGGAGTGCGCCGGCTCGACGGCGCTTTGGTCCGCGGCGGCTTGACGCCGCTTTCTTGCCTAACAATCAGTCGTTAGCTTTTACGCGACTAGCTTCGATGACCGCGCGGTATCTCACCACAGATCAAGCCGGCGTCAAGCCGCCGGATACTAAAGCGGCGTCGAGCCGCCGCACTCCAAAGTTACAACCCCGCCTCATCCATCTTCGCTTTTTCGTATTCACTGTCTTCCGCCGGGTAACGCAATAGCTTATCAAACTTTCCTGTTTCCCTGGCCAGCGCCCAAATAATGCTTTCTCCCGCAGGCACATTCTTTGGCGCCGACGCGAACACAGGATCCTTGAAAGCCTCTGTGGCATCGATCAGCTTCCAGCCTTTGCTGGTGAACATATCGAGCAGGTCACCAAGGAACAATGCGTTCAACAGATTGTAATGCATCAGAATTGTATGCTTGACGCTGCGGCCCAAGGCTTTCCTGCTAAGGTCATCGTAATAAAGCGCTCGTTCCCACATGTGACCCAGATAAAAATCTCGATACGGTTTCAGGTCAGCCGCCGGGTTTTTGCTGAGTCGCGCGGTCAAACGATCGTCGACGGCCCAATCCGACGCATCGATGGTCACATGGCCTGTGCGATAACCATGTTGCTTCAGGAAGGTTCTAACAGCATCCCTCTTGGCCGCCGTTTCGCCTTCTTTGAGGTAGGGAAAGCGAAAGCTCTTTTGGAAATGTGGGAACCGCTTGATCACTTCCTCGCCCTTGACTATGTCTTCGGTAAACAGTTCGGCTGTGGTCTTACTGCTGTTGAGATACTTATGCGAATAAGAATGGTTCCCGATCATATGACCGGCTTTGTCCCATTCCCGCAGCAGCGTCTGGCCGGTTTCATTGTCGACATTCTTGCCCGCAACAAATAAAGCGGCTTTCAAGTTTCCATGAGACTTCAACGCTCCGAGGATCGCCCGATTGCGTTCCATCGGAGACAGCTTCACCACCTTGTTCCAGGCAAAGTCGTCCATAGTGATGGCAATCTCCGGCCGGTCGTTCTTTGCCGCTCCAGATGAGATGGTGCCCTTCAATCCAAGGGAAATTGCGCCCATTCCGATGCTGGCTGCGAATTCTCTTCGATTCATTAACTTCCGCCCTGTCGTTTAGATTTCATTTTTACCAACCGTTCGAGGCGGTAAGGCACCGCGGAGCGATCTCATTAACACC
>DATKIS010000406.1:0-2629 GCA_035543975.1 Pyrinomonadaceae bacterium | reverse complement strand
TCGCAGTCGTACAGAACCCAGGGTCGTACCCGCACATGGCATCAGGCTGGTTGAATATCGGCCCTGAGGCACTCTACTGGGGACCGCGCCACGTCGCGAATATCTGGAATGCGAAAGAAATCTACATTACCGAGAATGGGTGCTCGTCTGCAGATATTCCGGCTTCCGACGGCACTGTGTACGATACGGATCGCGTGATGTTTCTCCGCAACTATCTTAGTCAGCTTCAACGCGCAGCGTCTGAAGGAGTTCCCGTGAAAGGCTACTTCCTCTGGAGTCTGATGGACAACTTTGAGTGGGCCGATGGCTATACCAATCGCTTTGGACTGCATTACGTCGATTACGCCACGCAGAAGAGAACGCCAAAACTAAGCGCAGCATTTTATCGCGAGGTCATTGCGCGTAATGCGGTGGTCTGAATGGATTTGAGGATGCAAGTCGAAGCCCCGGTTCGGTTCTGAATCGAGAGACATGTGTCTCACAGCAACAGAGGCCTAAAGACCTTCAATGCGTTGGAGAGAAACTTTTCCTCTGGCCGACTCCCGGTGTTGACGTGGCGCCTTCCGGGTTCTGGAACAACACTCAACTGCAGCCTCCTGCCTTCGAACAAACTTTCCCACGATGCAGAAAACAGTTGACTGTCAGACCCCGCTGCACTACTTAATACCGCCAGCCGGCAACACTGGTGATGACAATAACTATGAGACTGCACGGAGAGATCTAGGCACCTAAGCGCATGATGAGACGAATAGATCTCAAGAAGGTTAATGTGGCTCGCGCGAACACGATCCGCGACATCAACCGCCAAATCGTGCTCAATTACGTCCGTGAACTGGGACCGATCTCCCGGGCGGATATCGCACGCGAAACCGCACTTCAACGTTCGACTATTTCGCTGATTGTCGATGAATTGACTAGTGCCGGACTGATCGAAGAGGTTGGCGGCGAATCTACTGGCGGGCGTCCGCCTAGTTTGCTCTCCCTGCGGACAGCCGACGCCGTGGCAATCGGTGTCGACCTTGGCACAATCAAGACGGTTATGGCCACTAGTGATTTGGCTGGACGCGTCCTGGGCCAGGAAGAGTTCTTAACCGATCCCGATGCAACCACGACGACTCAGAAAATTGTTGAATCCGCCCTGCAACTTATCCGGAAGAGTGGAGGCACTATCGAAGGAATCGGCATTAGTTTCCCTGGATGGATTGACCCTGAAACTACCCACTCATTCTCGCCTCACTTCAAATGGCGCGACCTGCCCATTGCCGAGACGTTGACTCAAGCCACAGCGCTTCCCGTAACCATAGACAACGATGCAAATGCGGCGGCCCTTGCAGAACTTTGGTTTGGTCGTCCCGAAATACGCGAGGTTCGCGACTTCATTCTGGTTCTGGTGGAGGCTGGCCTCGGTACCGGCATTGTCTTTGACGGACAGGTTTATCGAGGAGAAGGAGGTACCGCAGGGGAATTCGGCCATATGACCATTGGCACGGGTGCACCGGTAGCTTGTGCTGCTGGCAGCAGGGAGTGTTGGGAGGCGTTTGCTTCGGAACGTGCAGCGCTGGCACGCTACAACAAAGTCTCCAGCCAACATGGAAACAACAATCTGGATTTTACAGGTTTAATCGATTTAGCTCTTGAGGGAAATGAAAGCGCACGTGATGCTCTCAAGACAACTGCTCATTATCTGGGGATCGGCATCGCTAATTTGATTCAGGGGTTGGCCCCGGAAACGGTGATTATTGGTGGTCCAATTGTGCGGGCATGGTCCGTGTTTGCAGAGGAGCTCAAAGCATCTGTGGAGGCGAGCACCTGTCGCGGTCTTCCCTCGACACCGATCGTTGGGTCAAGTTTGGGAACGCAACCCACGTTGATGGGGGCACTAGCGCTGGTCTTAGCCAGCAAATTCGCTTCGGTGGCTTAGAAAACCGCTTAAGTCGTTTCTGAGCGTGGTCAAGTATATCCGTCGCCTGACTAGAATATTACAGGAAATATTAAAAAGTTCTTGACAAGATTCTGACTTAGGAGTATTTGCTTTTGTCTGAGTGTGCAACAAAGTCCGTATCTCATAAAGTAATACTGTCCTTTCCAAGGTAATTGTAACGTCGTCCCGAAGTTCTTTTGGGACTCCTGAATGTCTATTGGCATAGATCGAATTGGTATCCTTTTGGTTGCCGGTCAGGATGTAGACGCCGAAAGAACGTCCCTGATTCAACCGTTCGCCTCGGGTTCGTAAGACTTAGGAGGTTTGTATGCTGAAGAAGCTTGGCATGAGAGCTCTGTTCTTCCTGATTGGAATTGGAGTTGTTGTCGGCGTGAATGCCCAGACGGCAACTGTAGGTAACCTAAGCGGTACCGTTCGCGATCCCAGTGGCGCTGCTGTGCCTAAGGCTGACGTCGAAGCCAAAGATCAAGGTACTGGGGCTTCGCGTATTGCACATGCAAACGACGATGGGTACTACGTGTTCACAAGTCTGCCGGCTGGGACTTACACGGTGAGCACCGGTCCCCAGGGCTTCAAGCGCACAGTCGCTAACGGCGTCGAAGTTCATGTGGGCGAGAACAAGGTCCTGAATCTGGACGTTCAGGTCGGTCAAGTGAGCGAGACCGTAAACATCACCAGCGACTCCGC
>DATKIS010000405.1:0-3653 GCA_035543975.1 Pyrinomonadaceae bacterium | reverse complement strand
GGGGGAAGAGGGAATGGGTAAAGGGGAAGGGGTAACGGGGAAGGGGTAACGGGTAACAGGTAAGGTGAGGCTAGAGTTACCCTTTGCCCTTTGCCCTTTGCCCTTTTTCCCCTTTCCCTTTGCCGTCTTCCCCTTACCCTTTTCCCCTTTACCCATTCCCCTTTACCCATTCCCCTTTACCCATTCCCCTTTACCCATTCCCCCTTCTCCCAGTCGGGCGAGCGCTGCGCGAATTCGCTCAGGGATCGCGACCGGTCGCTGCGTAACGCGATCCACGAAGACGTGAACGAAGTAACCGGCGGCGGCCGCTGCAGTTTCGCCTTGGCTGAAGATGGCCAGTTCGTAGCGCACACTTGAATTCCCCAGCTTGCCCACGCGCAGCCCTACTTCCAGGACCTCGGGGAAAGCCAGCGGCTTCAGGTATTGACACTGAGACTCGACGGCGAACGCCATCACTTCTCCAGTCCTGATATCGTGCCCACCCGCAGCGATCAAGTATTGGTTAATCGCGGTATCGAAGAAGGCGTAGTAAAGCGCATTGTTGATGTGTCCGTAGACGTCATTGTCCATCCAACGTGTCGGCAGCGTCGCAAGGTGTGGATAACCTGAACGTGTGATCTCTGGTTTCTGGGGCATATCTTGGTCAACCCAGCCGCAAAAGCGGGGGCAAGCCCACCTTCCTCACCCTGAGATGATTCGGCTTTAGCAAGCGTCCTGGTTGAAAGGCGTTCAAGGCAGATCAATGAGCGAGCAAGGCAGTCTCAGGGTCAGGAAGGCGGGCTTGCCCCCGCTGTTCTTACGCGAATGAAATTATCTGCCTAACCGCCTGCGCTTGTGCCAAACGGTCGAATCCTTCATTGATTTCTTCCAACTTCAAAGTGTGCGTGTGCAGCTTATCAACCGGCAGGATGCCTGCCTGGTACATGGCAATGTAGCGCGGGATATCGCGGCGAGGAATGCAAGACCCCATGTACGAACCCTTGATCGTACGTTCCTCTGCCACGATCCCCAGCGCGGGAACAGTAAACATCTTGTCAGGCGCAGGCAGTCCAACGGTGACAGTCGTCCCGCCCCTGCCTGTCGAGTCATAAGCTTGAATCAGCACGTTCGCGTTGCCCACACTCTCAAACGCGTAGTCGGCGCCTCCTCCTCCGATTTCCTTAATCGCAGCGACCGGATCATCATCGGCGGCATTAATCGTATGCGTCGCCCCGAACTCACGCGCGAGCGCAAGTTTGTCCGGAACGCGGTCGACTGCAATTATCGGATAAGTTCCGGCGGCGCGCGCGCCCATCACTGCACTTAGCCCTACGCCGCCCATGCCAAATATCGCCACCGACGATCCCGCTTCCACTCGCGCGGTATTGAGCACTGCGCCCACCCCGGTCATCACTGCACAACCAAAGAGCGCGGCCACGTTAAGCGGGAGAGCGTCGTCAATCTTTACCAGCGACTCCTGGGCAGCGACGGTAAACTGTGAGAAACCGGATACACCTAAATGATGATGGCAAATCTGCGGCGGCTCAGAACGTGTGTCGGTAAAGCGGCGAGCGCCGTTGAGTAGGGTGCCGGCGATGTTTGCTTCCCCGCCCGGCTGGCAAAGTGCCCCGCGTCCCGTCGTGCAATAGTGACAGCGCCCACAGATGGGGACCCAACTAAAAACCACGTGGTCGCCGGGACTGAACTCCGCGCGTTCCTGACTCCCACTTGAACTCAGCCCGGTGGGACCAACTTCCCGCACAATTCCGCTCGCTTCATGGCCGAGGACCATCGGCATAACCCGTGGGCGAGAACCGTCCACTACGGACAAATCCGAGTGACACAGTCCCGCCGCCGCTATCTCAACCAGGACCTCACCCGGCCCGGGCGCCGCCAGCGTGATCTCTTCAACCACAAATGGCGAACTCTCCGCGTAAGGCTGCGCCAGCCCCATTTCATAAAGAACAGCTGCTTTGGTTTTCATGTGATCCGTGAATGCGCCGTTAGTCTTGAATTAGTGTCATTTACTATAGGCTATTCACGACGCCGGTTGGTAGCGTGTACTCGTGCAGTTTACTGAACTAACGCGAATTGGATTCAGCACCTTAAGTCGACATAACCCTAGTGTGGTGTTTCTAAAGTTCGCTGAATAAGACTCGACCAGCCTGCGGAGCAGGCGACAGCATAAAGCCTGGGGTGAAGCGCAGCGGAACCCCAGGTTGGAGTCAACCAAACAATCCTAAGCCCGCGGCAGCGGGCGACAGAGCACACTTAAGTAAGAAGTGCCGATCCCGAAACATATTTCTCAATAACTCCGCAACTCTGACTTTTTGGGCTTGCGTTCCGCACCGCCTCGATTCGAAACCAGCGCTCTCCCGCCCTCTACCGCGGGCTAAATCATTTCGTTTGCGCTAACCTGGGGTTCCGCTACGCTTCACCCCAGGCTTTATGCTGTCGCCTGCTCCGCAGGCGAGGAACATTATTCTTCAGCGAACTTTAAAGATACTAGTTCGCGCGTTTGGCTGTCACGGCTCCTGTACTGGTAGTCAATATCAGCCTACCGTCGCTATTGATACTGATGCGCACCAGTGATTCGGTCGCCAGGTTGTAGGAGGCAAACTCCGTTTCCGACGCCGGCATGAAGCTGATCCCCGGCGCACTCTCGAGCACGCGCACCGTATCAAGCCCGCGCGGGAACCAAACATACTGAGCGATCACCGAGCCGCGCTCGAACTCAAAGCGCACATTCACCGCGGCATCATCCATTGGCTCAGGAGTGGTGCCAATAATCGAAAACGCTTTGAAGCTCCCGTGATCCGACTCCCAATCCTTCCACAACTGACGCTCCCGAGCCGCCAGTCGCTCCGGCACGGATCGCGTAATTAAAGCCTCGAGCATTGGTTCGTATTGCCCCTTGACGTATGCTCCGACTATCGCCGAGGTCCGTTCTTCCAGTTTCCTGGTACGTGCGTTTGCCTGAGTATCAAACAACGCTTCCAGTCCCTTCGCGTCATTCGCGGCCACGCGCAACTGACCATTCACGACCGACACTGTCAACTGGCCGCCGGTAGACAACGCGTAGGCGCCGGTCAACCCCGAAAGAGTCTCCGGTTTTAGAGCAATCACCGCCGGCGGCATCTGTACATCACGATTGAAGATCAGGTTCCCAAGCGCGCGCGTGATGATGTCATTGAATTCTTCGCCGGAGCTGTTGATGCAAACGCCAAGCATCACGCCCGCGTCGAGGTAGCGCACCAGACTCGCTCCCGTACCCATCGTGGTGCCGCCTCCATGCGAAATCACTTTGCCGCGCGGCGTGTTCCTCATGGTGCCTTCCCTCTCAGCCAGTTCGTAGTACTTCTTTTTTGCCGCCGCCGGCAGCACCCGATCACCAGTCAAAGCTTTGTGCCACTTGAAGAAGTCGCCCGGCGTCGTCAAGATGCCGCCCGGTCCAGTGAAGAACCACGCGAAATTCTCGCGGCCGCGCGGAGTGCCGTTGTCCTCCTGGCCTGCATAGAGGCGGGCCACCATCTTTTTGTCAGCGCCCGGTATCGCGAACCGGCTGGTTTGAAACATGGTTGAGGTCATGCCGGCCGGCTTGAAGAGATTCTCGTAGAGGAACTGCTGATAGGGTTGGTTCGAAACTTTTTCAATGATGGCGGCCAGCAGGTTGT
>DATKIS010000404.1:0-6515 GCA_035543975.1 Pyrinomonadaceae bacterium | reverse complement strand
GGCCGGCAGAGGGGAATTGTTTGCCCAGATGTTTTCAGTCTCAGCCGATCACCAGGTCACAGAAACCGACGCTGCGGCTCACCTGTCGCCTGGGAAGTTGATGGAGAAGTATGGAACTCAGGAGAACGTCCTCTGGACGGGTCCGGGAGCGCATCTGCAACGCGAGCTTCTGGCAGATCACGCGAAGCATAACGGTTTTGCCTGGGTTGACGATTCAACTGACCCTCCCAACAGCGCAGGCCAACTGGACAGCCCCGGCTGGAGACTCGCCGCAAAGGAGACGAACCTCGCCCGGCACGCAGCAGCTCTAGCCCTACTCTTGTTCGAGCGTGGCGAGGTACAATCCGCAGACACTATCCAGGCTATTTATGTGCGGCCGTCTGACGCGGAACTTAATCAGCAATGTCGATAACTGAGCAGGCCTTCAAAGCAGTGGGCAGCGGTGTTTCGATCACGCCGATGACCGAACACGATCTGCTTGAAGTAGTCGAGATTGAAGAGAACTCAGGGTTGAGCCGATGGGGCTGGGCGGCATACTACGCCGAGTTGCAAGGCTCAAACAGCAATTTGATGCTGGTGGCCCGGGTGGCTACTACCAAGGAGCAGGAACGATCGTATAGTTTGGCCGGGTATATTGTGGCCAGAGTCGGGGCGGACGAACTCCATATCAATAACGTCGCGGTGCGGGAACATTACCGCCGCCGCGGGATTGCCCAGTCACTTTTGGACCGTATTTTGGCTGAGGGAATTCGGGCGGGAGCGAAGTGCGCCTTCCTCGAGTTGCGAGCTGGAAATGACGCCGCCCTGGCACTGTATGAGAAGTGTGGATTTCAGGTAACAGCTCGGCGGCCGAGATACTACTCGGAACCAGTTGAAGACGCACTGGTAATGATCGTTCAACTCCAAACCGCTTGATCCAGCGCGATAATTGGGCTACCATTTTTCGTGTCCAAACTATTTCCGGAGGGTTTTCCAAACACCTCTTCAACCAATCTTGCCGGTTCATCTCTGAAGGGAGAAATGCGCAAAATGGATATTGCAACCACGGAAACGCTTAAGGAAGAGCTGATGAGTCGAGATCCCGAGTTTCGAGAGTTGGCCCGGGAACACACTCGATATGAACAACGCTTAAGTGAACTTTCAGCCCTGGCTTATCCGAGCGACGAAGAGCAACTGGAAGAGGTTACGCTCAAGAAGAAGAAGTTGGCCCTTAAGGATCAAATGTATTCCATCATGATGCAGCACGAAAAGAATCAAAGCGTGAGCCATTAATTTTTACGGGAGAGAAATTCTCCCGACTCAGTTTACCTTTGGGGACGTGGAGGTGTTACACGTCCCCTTTCTTGTATCGGCCGTGTTTCCGTAGATTAATGAAGGACAAGTCGGTCCCTAAGGAGTCAATATAGTTCGCGACGGAATAGTTTATGTCGTGGTGCCGGGCGCCCTGACGATCATTTTTCTGGTCCTGGGTTTCTGGCCGGTGGCCATCTTCTTTGGTGTCGTGACGGCCTTTATGGCCTACTTCTTTCGCGACCCAAGCAGGCAGCCCCCGACCGACGCTAACGTGGTAGTAGCTCCGGCCGACGGTCTGGTCACGCGCGTTGGACCAATTGATCCCGACCAGGAAACTTCGGCCACGCTGGTCAGCATTTTCTTATCGCCTTTGGATGTGCACATCAATCGGGCGCCAATCGCCGGCAAGATTACCGACATTTCCTACACCGGCGGGAAATTCCTGATGGCGACTGATGCCAGGGCCAGCTCGTTGAATGAACAAAACGCGCTTACGATCGAGGGTGAAAAGATTACGGTAGTTTGTAAGCAGATAGCCGGCATCCTGGCACGCAGAATCGTTTGTTGGAAGCGGGCAGGCGACCGAGTTGAGCTGGGCGAGCGATTTGGAATGATAAAATTTAGTTCGCGCACCGACATACTGTTGCCTGAGAATGTTGACGTCCTGGTGGCAAAAGGCAATCGCGTGAAGGGTGGAACCACCATCATCGGGAGGATACGATGACAGGTAAGGCCGAAGTGCAGGTGGAGGAAGAGCCCAAAAACCCGGAACGCCGAGGCTTGCGAAAGGGTGTCTACCTAATCCCCTCCGTTTTCACTGCGGCCAACATCGGAATGGGCTTCTACGCAGTGATGGCTGCGGCGCGCGGTTTCCAGGTTCTGGGAGGCGGTACCGAAGGCGATCTGCTGCGAGCGTCCTACTATCTGGACAGCGCAGCCAGGGCTATTGGTTGGGCGGTCCTTTTTGACATGCTCGATGGCCGGCTGGCCCGCATGACAAAGACGACCACCGAGATTGGCGTGCAACTCGATTCGATTGCGGACGTAGTCACGTTTGGACTGGCACCCGCCGTGTTGGCCTATGTATGGGGCTACGGCGCGACTTTGAAGGAGGGAAGCGACCTCCATAGCCTGGCGTGGTTTCTCTCGTTTATGTACCTGATGTGCGGCGCATTTCGGCTGGCCCGATTTAATGTCCAAGCCTCGCGACCTCGCATTCTGGCGGAAGGGACGCCCAAGGTCGATAAGAAGAGTTTCGTGGGCCTACCCATACCTGTGGCCGGCGGGCTGATAGCTGCGATCATCCACTTCGCCCCATTGCCGTTAGTCAACTACGGACCCGAACGCGCCCAAGTCTACTCGCTGTTGTTGATGACGCTGGTGGGGGTTCTCAGCGTGTTGATGGTTAGTACGCTGAGGTTCTCCAGCTTCAAAACTGTAGGAACCCGCAGCCGGGGCATGCGCACCATAATCCTCGCCGTTGGTTTGGGCATGCTGATCTTTCTTTACTCACGATATGTGCTCCTGGCTCTCTGCCTTGGATACATCCTTAACGGACTGGTGCAGCGTATCTTTGGCATGTTTCGCCGCCGGCCGGAAATAGGCGAGGCAAACATCCAGCCCAAATTAAACTAGACGCACCGGCACTCACTGGTTGCGTCCTGGACTTCGACTTATAACGTGAGGCAAAAAGTTGCGCGGCTCCCAGGTCCGGAGTACCGGCATTCCATAGCCACGTCCGTGAGGACGTGGATCGGGAATCTCCAGGAAGATGAGCGCCGAGGGTGCGGAATGAAGTTCCCCCAACCTTAACCGGCAGGCCCTGCGGGCCCCGGGCATTATTGACCCTGAATTCCACGCCCTCACGGACGTGGCGATTAACTGCCCGGTCCTCCGGACCTAATGAACGACAGAACGCCGGACCTGCTGCCTTATGTGATCCGTAGCCCTCTGGCAGTTATGGTTTGTTAATTGGCGAGGTTTCGATTGGCTGGGTAAACGCCAGGACTCCCTGCTGAGTCGTTAACAGTACAACGTTGCCGACCGCAACAGGCGACGCTGACGACGTAATCTCCAACCCAATCGGCAGGGAATTTACCGGGCGACCGTCACGAAGTTCCAGGACAACCCCGGCCGAGGCTGAGAGCGGCATAAAGAGCGCGTCGGTATTAGTCAGCAAAGGTTGAGAAGAGATTCGTCCGGGGAGCTGACGCTTCCATAATCTTGTGCCGGCAGCTGAGAATTTATAAACAAAATTATCCAGCGAGGCGACCAGCAGTTCCTCGCCAATCCGAACCACCGCCTGCACGCCCGCTCCCGTCCGCGTGCGCCATAGCAACCGGCCAGTTACTGCGTTGACGGCGTAAACATAGCCATCGCCGGATCCGAAATAGACAGTCGCCGGCCCAACTGCGACCGGTCCCCGCACCGCTCCTTTGGTCCGGTAGTGCCACTGAAGCTTGCCATTGGTTTCATCAAAGGCGAGCAGATTGCCGTCCTCACTCCCCAGGTAGACGCGGCCATCAGAAACTACGGGATGACCAATGAATGGCTGGCCATAATCATAAGACCAGCGTACCGCCCCGCTCTTGCTCTCGAAGGCATATACTTTCCCGTCGTTCCCTCCAGCGAACAGAGTCCCGTTCGACAGCGTCAACGAACCTCGAAGCGGCGTCGCCAAAGTCCGCATCCATTGAGTCACTCCACCTTCTCGGCCAAGTGAACGCAAGGCGCCGGTAGCCCGCCGCTCACTACCCTCCGGTTTTCCCGTCTCTGACGCCACATAGACCCCGCGATCGTCAGCAACTGGAGACGCCGAAAGTTCTCCTCCCATTTCTGATCTCCAGTTTAGCTGGCCGTTCAGGCCGTTCAGCGAGACGATCACTCCGTCAGCCAGGGGAAGGTACAGGCGCTCTTCGTCTGCGGCCGGAGTGAGATTGAGTGTCGAGGTTGAGTCGTAGCGCCAACTAACTGTCATGGGTTGAGACAGAACTGCGCGAGGGCTGACCTTGGGATCGGTCGCATGATTGCCGTCGGTTTGCGCCAACGCAGCCGGTATTCCGACCGAGAGCCCGAGCGCCAGAGTGAGGGACAACAACCTTGCCGTTAAAGATTTCCGGTGTCTTTCTGGTTTACGTATCAACATTACTTCATCAACTAGCTAAATAACTGATCCATAGCCTGTGCGCCGGGCGGTTCTTGAGTTATTCAAATCCGAAAGTATAATCCTCGCTTCCTATCTGAACCGTTAGACGCTTTCATCCCGACTCGAGGTTTTCTTTTTTGATACTTGATACCCATCACGAAACCGTCATCATACTGGACTTTGGATCCCAATACACTCAGCTGATTGCCCGCCGAGTCAGGGAAGCCGGAGTTTATTGCGAAATCCTGCCCTTCAACACCCCCATCGATAAGATCGTAGCTCGTCAGCCAAAGGGCCTGATTTTGTCCGGCAGCCCTTTCTCGGTTTACCAGGATGGAGCTCCGCGTCCTGAATCGGGCCTTCTGGAGGCGATCAAGTGTCCGCTGCTGGGGATTTGTTATGGCCTACAGATTCTGGCTTTCGATCTGGGCGGGGAAGTCAAAGCGTCGCCCAATCGAGAGTTTGGCTACGCCAGGCTGAAGGTAGTTGACCAGACGAGCGCCTTGTTTCAGGGCCTGCCGGCAGAAATGGACGTATGGATGAGTCACGGCGACCAGATGACTTCGGTCCCGCCAGGATTCCGGCTCACTGCGCTGACGGATGACGCGCTAAACGCCATCGAGGATACGGGGCGGGGAATCTTCGGAGTACAGTTTCATCCTGAAGTTGCGCATACGCCGCTGGGGGCGCAGTTGTTGCGCAACTTTCTTTTCCTGATTTGTAAGTGTCGCGGCGATTGGTCGCCGAAAGCCGTGATTGAGGAGCAAAGCAGCAGGATTCGGGAGGCGGTCGGCAAAAGTGGCAACGTAGTGTCCGGGCTGTCCGGCGGAGTGGACTCAACTGTGGCGTCGGCTCTTGTCCATCAGGCTATCGGCGATCGCCAGACCTGCCTGTTTGTGGACAATGGACTGCTCAGGGAAGGTGAGTTCGAGTCGACAGTGGCCCTCCTGCAACAGCGCATGAAGTTGAACGTCGAAGGAATCCGCGCCGGTGATCTGTTTCTGAGTGCACTCAGCGGGGTGGTCGACCCTGAGGAAATACGTAAGGTAATCGGCAAGGTTTTTATTGACGTTTTTGAGAAGGAAGCGAATCGCCTGGGCGATGTTGCGTTCCTGGTTCAGGGCACCTTGTATCCGGACGTGATCGAATCGGTCTCGGTACGCGGTCCTTCCGCGGTGATTAAGAGCCACCACAACGTGGGCGGACTTCCCGAGAAAATGCAGCTGAAACTGATTGAGCCGCTCAGGGAGTTGTTCAAGGATGAGGTGCGACTAATCGGAAGGGAACTCGGGGTGCCGGAAGAAATATTGACGCGCCATCCGTTCCCGGGCCCCGGCCTGGCTGTGCGGATCATCGGTGAAGTAACTGCGGAAAGGGTGCGGCTTTTACAAGCTGCCGATCGAATCCTGGACGAGGAACTGCGAGCCGCGAATCTGTACGATTCGGTGTGGCAAGCCTTCCCGGTGTTGTTGCCGGTCTCAACCGTGGGCGTGATGGGTGATGAGCGTACTTATGAAAAAGTGATAGCGATCAGGGCGGTGACCAGCGTGGATGGCATGACGGCAGACTGGGCAAGGCTGCCACACGATCTGCTCGCCCGCGTCTCCTCGCGAATAATCTCCGAGGTCCGAGGGGTGAATCGGGTGGTGTACGACATCAGCTCCAAGCCCCCCAGCACTATTGAGTGGGAATAAAGCCGTAGGGGTTCGGGAACCAAATAAGAACGAACCACGAACTTACCGGGGAACCTCACGAACCTGAGTTTCCTTGCTATTTTTCAAGTGGTTTATTGGATCGAAAATCTGGCGTTGGCTGCACCTAACCCAACTTGACCGAGCGTGCTATAGTGACGGCCTCGCGTTCTACATTTTCTTCTTTTAAGTCTACCGAACAAAGTTAGTCTTCATCGTACGTTTATGCCGGACCAAGGATTTGTTCATCTCCATCTGCACACCGATTACAGCCTCTTAGACGGCGCGATTCAAATAAAGCCACTTGCCAAGCGAGCCGAAGAACTCGGCATGACAGCATGTGCCATGACGGATCATGGCAACATGTTTGGCGCCATTTCCTTTTA
>DATKIS010000403.1:0-3720 GCA_035543975.1 Pyrinomonadaceae bacterium | reverse complement strand
GATCCGGCCAGGAAATACATTCCCGAACTGCCCGACTACGGTTCGCCGCTGACGATCCGTCATCTTTTAAATCATACCTCTGGTATTCGCGACTGGGGTTCGGTTATGAGTCTGACAGGCGCAGGAAGAGGCGATCGAGTTATCAATCAAGACCTCGCTCTCGACATTATTAGTCATCAGCGCGCACTAGACTTCACCCCCGGTTCGGAATACTCGTATTCAAACAGCGGATACAACCTGGCGGCGATAATCGTCGAGCGTGTTTCGAAACAGAAGTTTCCGGCGTTTGTCGAGGAGCGTCTTTTCAAACCACTCGGGATGAAGAACAGTTCGTGGCGGGACGACTACCAGCGCATAGTTCCGGGCCGCGCTCAGGCGTATTCGCGCCAGGGCACCGGACCGTGGCGACTCAATATGCCTTTCATGAATGTTTATGGAAACGGCGGTATGTTGACGACGGTCGGCGATTGGATGAAATGGAACGCGATGCTTGATTCGAAGTCGCTGGGTGCACCTCTGGTCGAGGCGCTGGAGACTCGCGGAGTGCTCAATGATGGTCGGAAGATCGCTTACGCACTCGGGCTCACTGTCGACATGTACAAGGGACTGAAGGATGTCTCGCATGGCGGCGCGACCGCGGGGTATCAGACTTTTCTGGCGCGTTACCCGGACCAAAAGGTCTCTGTCGGGGTTATGTGTAACGGCACTTCACCGGGTGCTGGGGGAATCGCCGCAGGCATTACTGATGAGATCTTCGGACCATTTCCTGAACCCTCCAGGACCGAACCAGTCAGGGTTTCAGAAGACGAGTTGAAGAAATTTGTCGGTATCTGGCGGAATGAAAAGACGCATGCTCCGGCACGATTCGTTATTGAAAACGGAGTGTCGCGATGGGGTGGCGCGCGCCTGGTACCAATGGGAGGTGGGCAGTTCGTTGCCGGCGGCAACAGATTGAAATTTACCTTCGATCAGAACGGCAATCCGAAACGGGATCCCCAGGTGGTGTCTGCTGAAACCGTCGATGCGGATGGGGAAGTCAGACGCTTCTTTCCCGAGAAGGAGTGGAAGCCAACGCCCGCGGATCTTGCAGCATTTAAGGGCGATTGGTTTAGTGAAGAGGCTGGAGCGTCTATCAGTCTCGTCGGTGATGGTGACAAGACATTTCTTAAACAGCGACCGGCTACGAGTCTGCCGATGCAGCCGCTCTATAAGGATCACTTTGAAGTTCAAGGATTCGTTGTCTGGTTCACCCGGGATAAGAAAGGAAAGTTTATTGGCATGCATGTCGGAACATCGCGCATGCGCGACATGCCGTTCGTCCGAATGAAGTAGATCAAATCCTTCCCCACCGCGTGTTCAGAACTGGGAAGCCGCCGCTCGCCGCTACGCCGCCGGATGTGCGGCGGTGGCTCCGCCCCTAACCTTGGGGAGCAGCCCCAGACTCAGTCAAGTCTTGCTGGAAGGGTACAGCCTTCCGCACATCAGGCGGCACAGCCGCAAACGGGGGATTCGACATGAAACATTCGCTGCCAGTATTGCTCCTGGCCGTCGCCGTGCTCGCGTGCGCCTCAGGCTCGAAGGTCAGGACCGGGAGTTCGCCGTCTCCGCAGGCGCTCGCCCATACTCCCTGGGCGATGTTCGGCCACGATTTGCAGCACACACGCAGGAGCGAGTATGCGGGGCCGGCGTCTCCCAAAGCTAAGTGGACGTTTGCGACCGGAGGTTCCGTAGGGTCCTCTCCGGCGATTGGGGCCGACGGAACCATTTACATTGGCAGCAGAGACAGGAAGCTCTATGCAATCAACCCCGACGGATCGAAGAAGTGGGAGTTTGCCACTGGGGATGACGTGAAATCCTCTCCGGCCATCGCGGCCGACGGCACCATCTACGTGGGCAGTGTCGATAAGAAGCTCTACGCGATCGATGCCGATGGATCGAAGAAGTGGGAATTCGACGCCGGGGATTACGTGTTTTCATCGCCCGCGATCGGCTCGGACGGCACCGTCTATGTCGGCAGTGACAAGCTCTACGCACTCAACCCTGACGGCACCAAGAAGTGGGAATTCGCCTCCGGAGATTTTGTGACCTCCTCTCCCGCCATCGACGCGGACGAAACCATCTATGTTGGCAGCAACGACCGGAAGGTTTACGCGATCAACGCGGATGGCAAAAAGAAATGGGAGTTCGCGATGGCCGGCAAAGTGCAATCCTCTCCCGCCATCGGGAGTGACGGCACGGTTTACGTAGGCAGCTTTGACCAGAAGGTCTATGCCATCAAAGCCGATGGCAAGAAGAAGTGGGAGTTTGCCCCAGAGGAATTATTCTATTCATCACCCGCCATCGGTTCGGATGGTACGATCTACATCGGTGGTGGCGAAAGGCTCTTCGCGATCAATGCCGATGGCACGAAGAAGTGGGAGTTCGCAACGGGCGGCATAGTCTGGTGCTCTCCGGCAATCGGAAGTGATGGCACGATCTACTTCGGGAGCCACGATGCGAAGTTCTACGCGATCAACCCCGACGGTACGAAGAAGTGGGAGTTCGCTCTGGGCGACGGCATGGATTCCACTCCCGCTATCGGAAGTGACGGCACGATTTACTTCGGCAGCGACGACAAGAAGCTGTACGCGATTGGCGCTGGGAAGTGAGCCTCGGGCAGTGAGCCTCGGGCAGTGAGCCTTGGTGACAGGCCCCTCTCTAATACCAATGTCTACTGTCCTGTCTCTAAAGTTCGATTAATAACTCTGAAGGCCGAAGTGGCAGGGCTACAGGTCCGAAGGACCGATACTTAATAGCCACGTCCGTGAGGACGTGGGAGGCAAGATCCATGATGCCTGAGGCCCGCAGGGCCGGGCACTACTGAGGTGGCAGAGTAATTTATTCCGCACCTTCGGCGCTCACCGTCTTAGAGATTCCTGACCCACGCCCTCACGGACGTGGCTATTGAATGCCGGTCCTTCGGACCTAACGCGGGCCGCCCCGCGAATACCACCGCCGAATTGTCATACGAACTTTAGAGACAGGAAACTAGCTACTTGTTTTCTAAAAAGATTATCTGGCCGATTCCTCGTCCCTAGGGACGAAATATCATAGAACGCGCGAGAAACAAAGGATTCTCCTCGTTCCAGCGGAGCGAAATGGAAGCCCCGATTCGCGCCCCGTCCGGAGAACATTGCGCTCCGGTGGGGCGCGCGTGGTGGTTTTTACCGGTGTCTATAGACATCTGGCTCCGCTGGCCAGATCGCTACTTGGTTTGCGGCCCAAGCCGCGCTGTTGAGTTCGGGTAACTTGTTACCCGCTTGGGTGAGTCGCTGCTTGTCGCAACCTAATCTTACTGGGGAGTTAACCCGCTCAGTTTTGTGAAAGCAATATTGTTTCTCGAAGCTTGCGGGTGAAGGTTGCGGCGGTAAAGGGCTTTTGTAAGTAGGCAGTACTCTCACTCAACACACCGTGATGAACGATAGCATCGTCGGTATAACCCGACATGTAGAGGACTCGCATTTGTGGCCGCGTCAATGCCAGGATTCCGGCCAGTTCCGGCCCGCCCATGAGCGGCATCACCACGTCGGTGACCATCAAATCAATAATACCCTCGTACCGGCGCGATATCTCCAAGGCTTCGTTTCCGTGGCCGGCCTGCAATACCTTATATCCATTCATGGTGAGTATTTCATTCGCAACTTCTCGCACCGACTCTTCATCCTCAACCAATAACACCGT
>DATKIS010000402.1:0-5702 GCA_035543975.1 Pyrinomonadaceae bacterium | reverse complement strand
GCACCAACCCGTTTGGCGAAATAAAAGAGCCCGAGGCGCCTTCGATCCGCACCGAAGCCAGCCGGATGTGCTCAAGCCAGGGGTCTGAAGGTTCGAAGTTGTAGCGTTCTTTCCAGAGCTTCCGGGGAGGGTTATCAAACGTCCACATGCCTTCGTCTGCCAACGAGGTCAACGGCGAGCAGACAACGAACAGAACCAAAGCTATTAATGCGAGTTTCTTCATCAATACTCTCCTGGTAATTTCCCCTGCCTGGCATAAAGCAAGAACAACCCACCACCAAAATCAGACGAGGCGGCACGAAAGAGAGGTGTTAGTTCGAGTCATTTCGTGGATCGTCTTGCTCTTACCGCGCGCCGACGCCAACTGCGTGCATCTCTTGCAACGAGCGCACCTTGATCGCGCCGCCTGACTCTCGCGCGGCGATGGCTTCAACAATCGCTTGCGCGCCGGTCATCGTTGTTACGCAGGGTACGTTGTACTGCAAAGCCGCACGCCGGATCGCCTGTTCGTCGAAGTGAGAAGCTCGGCCCAAGGGCGTGTTGATGGCCAGCGCGATCTCGCCGCGCTTGATATGATCGACGATGTTGGGACGCCCTTCATTGACCTTAAACACGTTTTCTACTTCCAGGCCGACCTCTCGTAAACGTTCCGCAGTCCCGAGCGTTGCCATGATCTTGAAACCTAGTCGCGCCAGCCGCCGCGCCAGAACCACAGCCTGGCCTTTATCTGAATCGTTCACTGAAATAAAGGCAGTACCCGTCTGCGGCAGCGTCAATCCAGCGCCAGTCATCGCCTTGGCGTAAGCCTCGCCAAACGTTTCCCCGACTCCCATCACTTCCCCAGTCGAATGCATCTCCGGGCTCAGAATCGGATCTACCCCGGGAAACTTCGCAAAGGGAAACACTGGAGACTTGATGAAGAAACGATTGACGCTCAGGTTTTGCGGTAAGTCGAATTCTGCGAGCGACTGTCCCGCCATTACGAGCGCCGCGATGCGCGCGATCGGGACACCAGTGGCTTTCGATACAAAAGGCACGGTTCGCGAAGCGCGCGGATTGACTTCCAGCACATAGACCCGGTGGTCCTTGATCGCAAACTGAATATTCATCAGGCCCCGCACCGACAACGCGGTCGCCAGCAACCTGGTGTAATGGCGCATAGTTTCGATGTGCTCCGGATCAATTCGCACCGGAGGCAACACGCACGATGAGTCGCCCGAATGAATTCCCGCTTCTTCAATGTGTTCCTGGATCGCAGCGATTACGCAGGTGTTTTCGTCGGCGAGCGCATCCACGTCAAACTCGGCGGCACTTTCGAGAAACTTGTCGATGAGGACTGGACGGTCTGGGGTGAACCCAACTGCGGTGCGAACGTAGTCATCCAAACTTTCGTCGTCATAAACGATGGCCATCGCCCGGCCACCCAGCACGTAACTGGGGCGGACCAATACCGGGTAGCCAATCTGCTCGGCCACCTGCTTGGCCTCTTCCGCCGTGGCGGCCATCCCATTCTCCGGCTGGGGAATGCCCAACTGTCGCAGTAAGGCGCCGAAGCGTTTGCGGTCTTCAGCCAGATCGATTGCGTCCGCAGAGGTTCCGATGATCGGCACCCCAGCGCGGTGCAAACGCATGGCCAGGTTCAGCGGCGTTTGACCGCCAAACTGGACAATCACGCCTTCGGGTTTTTCGACGTCGATGATGTTCATCACGTCTTCGAAGGTTAGCGGTTCGAAGTAAAGGCGATCCGAAGTGTCGTAATCAGTGGAAACTGTCTCGGGGTTGCAGTTGACCATGATCGTTTCGAATCCGGCGTCGCGCAGGGCAAAGGATGCATGGCAACAACAGTAGTCGAACTCAATTCCCTGCCCGATCCGATTTGGCCCGGAGCCAAGGATCATGATCTTACGGCGATCGGTCGGCGCCGCTTCGCTTTCGCTTTCGTAGGTCGAGTAGAGATAAGGCGTGAACGATTCAAACTCGGCGCCGCAAGTATCGACACGCTTGTATACCGGAACGACGCCGAGACTTTTGCGATACTCACGAACTTCGTCTTCGGTGGTTTCGGTAAGGTAAGCGAGCCGGCGATCGGAAAGGGCAACTTCCTTGAACGACCGCAAAACTTCGGCTGAGATATCGTTGAGTTTCAGACCTTCGATGCCCTTTTGAATTTCCATGACGTCCTGGAGTTGTTCAAGAAACCAGGGATCTACGCGGGAGAGGCGATAGATCTCCGCGATGGGCCAATTGTGTTGCAAGGCGTAGGTGATGTAGGAGAAGCGTTGCGAATTCGGCCGAGCGAGTTTCCGCTGGACCTCGTCGTCGGACACGTCTTCCAATCTAAGAGGCTTAACCGCTTCGAGGGATCGTAGGCCCTTGAAAAGCGCTTCCTTAAAAGTTCTGCCGATGGCCATTACTTCCCCGACTGACTTCATCTGCGTGCCCAGCACGTCTTCGGCCTCGCGAAACTTCTCGAAGTCCCACTTGGGAATCTTGGCGACGACATAGTCGATAGTTGGCTCAAACGATGCTGGAGTTTTTTGGGTGATGTCGTTGGGAATCTCATCGAGCGTGTAACCAACCGCAAGTTTCGCTGCAATCTTGGCAATGGGGAATCCGGTCGCCTTGGAAGCCAGCGCTGACGAACGCGAAACGCGCGGGTTCATTTCAATGATGCGAATCTCGCCGTTTTCGGGGTTCACTGCAAACTGAATATTTGAACCACCTGTTTCCACCCCAACCTTGCGGATGATCACAATCGCCATGTCGCGCATTAGCTGGTATTCGCGATCAGTCAGCGTCTGGGCCGGGGCTACGGTGATTGAGTCGCCAGTGTGTACGCCCATCGGATCGAAGTTTTCGATCGAGCAAATGATGACAACGTTGTCGGCCAGGTCGCGCATCACCTCGAGCTCAAACTCTTTCCAGCCGAGAATCGATTCTTCCACCAGCACCTCGTGAGTTGGTGAGGCGGCGAGGCCGGCGCGGACAATCTCCTCAAACTCCTCAGGGTTATAGGCCGTGCCGCCGCCGGTGCCACCGAGGGTGAACGACGGCCGAATGATCGCCGGATAACCTGTGGTTGCGACAATCTCTTCAGCTTCTGGCCACGACTTGGCGAAGCCTCCACGAGGCATCTTCATTCCTGCCTCATCCATCGCTTGCTTAAACAACATGCGGTCTTCAGCAACGCGGATAGCTTCGCGTTTGGCGCCAATCATTTCGACGCCACACTCTTCCAGAACTCCCGAATCGTCCAGCGCGATTGCGAGGTTCAAAGCAGTTTGGCCGCCGACGGTAGGAAGCAACGCATCTGGCCGCTCCTTGCGAATGATGGCGCTGACTGCCTCAACGGTGAGCGGCTCGATATAGGTGATATTAGCGGTTTCCGGATCGGTCATGATGGTCGCGGGATTTGAGTTAACCAGCACGACTTCATAGCCTTCCTGCCTAAGCGCCTTACACGCCTGGGTGCCGGAGTAGTCAAATTCGCAAGCCTGTCCGATGACAATTGGACCAGAACCAATAATCAGGATTTTGTGGATATCAGTGCGTCTGGGCATTTACTCGAAGCGCAGGCTGGGGCCTGCCAATGTTCTTTGGCTCGAAAATGAAACGTAAACTCGGGTGGAGTCGAAACATTATACATACCATGGGCGACTGACGGAATTGGGGTCGCATACTCCCAGGGTTGCCTGCTGGCTCCGAACGGCACGCGTCTGCTGTTTAGGACTGAACCGTCGTAATTGCTTTTTGTTTTAGGTGAGGAACGAACAAGGCAGTTCTCGTCAGTGAGAGCACTTTCTGAGTCTTGCGACTCGCGCCAAAATGGCCGCCGTGAATACCGCGTCGAATTTCTGGCCGCGCTCACAGGAGACGTCGATCGAATAGAGTCGACTGTCGTTGAAGCGAACTATGTATTCTTCCATTCCAATCGCTTCCACCACGCGAACGGGTAATTTGAAAGGGATCTTACCTTCAGCGAAGAGCTCGTCCAGAGTTTGTTGGGCCTCTGATTTCATTGCATCAATGTTAATAGTCATGACCGCAGCTTAGCTGTTTTCTAAGCACGACTTGTTGCAATGGGCTTGTACCTCAGTGGCGGAGGAAGAACTCGTCACGTTGACCGAGCAGAAAAACGCGCTGCGGCTAACATTGTTGGATGCGGGCGAGTTTAGGTCTTTGCTGAGTCAAATCGCCGTTGGTCGAGACGCTTCCGGTAGTCTTCACCTTCAATCATCACCTTCTTACACATCTCGTACAAGCGACTGCGCAGCGGCGTACCAATACGTTCTTCAAGCGTGGTTAGGTCCTGAATGCGTTCCGAAGCAAAAGACTTGCTTCGGCGTTTGGGTTCACCATCATCACGGTCGTCGTTGGCGCCGCGCGCTTCATCCAGGTAGTTCGTCGTGAAGATGGTGAGCTTCTTATTGTTGTAACGTGTATTTATGATCTGGTAGAGCGTGTCTCGCACCCAATTGGTTGGAACGGTCGCGCCGAGCTCATCAAGTACTAACACTTCGGCTTGATATACCGGGGCCAACACTCGCATTTCGGAAGTTTGAGAAACGGGGTTGTAGGAGTCCTGAATGGCCTTTAGCAAAGACCCGGATTCGTAAAAGAGACACGCTACGCCCTTCTTCGATATCAACTCCTTCAGGATGGCTATCGCCAGATGGGTCTTCCCGACACCAACCGACCCCATAAACAAGAGACCTGAATCAGCCGCCGGATATTCCTCAGTCAGTTTGCTTGCAAAGCTGTGCGCAAAGTACTGGGTGTCATTCTTCGGATAATAGTTATGAAATGAACATTCACGGAAGCGAAGGGGTATGCGTGCAGCTTCGAGTGCTCTCGTGCCACTGCTGGAGCGTCGACAAGCGCAAATTACCGCCCGCTGGATGCCTGCTTCATCTGACTCAAGCCTGGTGCCGGTGCCAAAACAAAACTCACAAACGCTGCTTTCAGGTCGTTCTGAGGCAGATTCCGGGTCTCTTGATTTCAGAGTGTCGTCAACACTATTCACAATTCTAACCGCCTCGTTTCGCTCTGGGACTAATTGACAGACTGACTGTTGCCGTTCAACCAAGTGTAATAACTGGACCCGTTCGGATTTGGATTATAGCATCGCTATCAGCCACCGACGGGCACCGGCGCGCCGACATGTATTAATCCAACTAACCCAGAAGCTTGCACTGCCTCAGGAAATTAATTGATTGCTAACGTTGCCGCTCATTTCCAGTTATCGTGATATATTTTCGCGCTACTAACGAGGGCCACTCGCATTTCGGGCCATGCTGAGCTTGCCGAGAGAGTCTTGAGGACATGGGTTTATTACATTCACTGCTGACCAAACTTGGACTCAGCGAAGACAAGATCGAACGCGACCCGATCCGAGTTTTCCTGCTGGACGACGACAAAAGAAGACATCAATGGTTTTTGGAACGTTTCAAGGACGATCTGATTGATGTGGCTGATAATGTTGAGTCCGCGCTGCAATTGTTAAGCACTAACTCTTACGATGCTATCTTTCTGGATCACGACCTTCACCCAGAACATTATCATTCGGACGAGAAGGACGATACGCGTACCGGTTACGCTATTGCCTTGTGGCTCGCAACCAACCCGAAGCTCCAGCGAGCCTCTACCATTGTTGTTCACACTCGCAATGCGGACGGAGCAATGCGAATGGTAGAGGAACTCCG
>DATKIS010000401.1:0-3913 GCA_035543975.1 Pyrinomonadaceae bacterium | reverse complement strand
GCTCTCTCTGTCGTCAAGCTCCGGACTGTAAAACCAGCTCATCCGCAGTTGGCCTCCGACGACAGCCCCGTTGAGCGTATAGCGATGGGCTCGCTCGCCCACGGGATCCTGTTCGCTGCCCTTCGATTCACGTGCCGGTCGCAGTCTTTTCTGTTCGCCGATTACGCCGTCCAATTGGCCCAGGTAGTTGAAACTCACCTGCGCTGGCGGCATGTTTTGTAATTGACTATGCACTTCCGGATCCGGGCTCAAATAACGCAGCACTCCGTAATTGAATCCGCGTGCGGGCACTTGCCGTAACTGTTCTTTGACACTCTTGATGAGCGGGCCCGCGCCATCAAGCTCACGAACATCGATCAGAACTGGATGGAGAGTCGTCAGCCAGCCGAGGGTGCGCGAGAGGTCGATTTCCGCGAAGAGATCCTCGCGCCCGTGTCCTTCCATGTCGACGAGCAGCATCCGATGGCCGGAGCGGCGCGCGTAAGCTTCCGCCAAAGCCGCGATGAGGAGATCATTGATTTGCGTGTGATAGGCGGCCGGCGCCTCCTGCAAGAGCGCGCGGGTGTGTTCCTTATCGAGGGCGGAATCTACCTTCGAAGTGGAACCGAACCGGTTGTGGCCCGTTCGCCCGTTCAGTTGCGGCACTCTCTGCCGCTCCGCCGACAACCAGTACGGCAACTCTGAGATGCATTCCTCAGACGCGGCATGCGCCACGAGACGGCGTGCCCAACTTTGGAACGATGAACTCTTGGGCCCGAGGTCAATCGTAAGCCCGCGACTCTGTTGCGCAAGTGCACTTTGGAGATCATCGAGCAGGATGCGCCAAGAGACACCATCAACAGCCAGGTGATGAATGACGATAAAGAGACGTTGCGACACAGACGGGCCGAGGTCGAAGAGAACAAAACGACAGATAGGCCCTGCTGAAAGCTCAAGCGACGACTGCAATAGACTGCAGCAGCGCTCGATGGTCTCGGCGTGTTCCCTTGGCGCCACGGTCGCGAGGTCGATCAGCAACAGCGGCAGGTTTTCGATCGCGGTTAACCTTGGTCCCAACGCCTCGGCAAGCGCGCGGTAACCGGCCGCGAATTTCGCGGCGGGATTTCCATTCGAGTCCAAACTTCCCAAAGCGTCTTCGTTATTTTGTTGCCAGCCAGCTTCTGTGTTCCGATATCTCAAACGCAGGGCGTCGTGCTGCCACAACAGGAGTTTCACGACGGCTGCCAGTGACTCTATTTCTATTCGCTCCTGGACCTCGAACAATACTGACTGCGTGAAGTGTTCCCTCCGCTCCAACTTCTGCTCAAAGAACCAGCGCTGAATCGGCGTGAGCGGCACCTCACCCGTGATGATCGACTGTTCGGCAATCACCGTCGCATCGGTCGCTTCCGCAGCCGACGCCAATTCCGCCACAGTTTGAAACTGGAACATTTGTTTGGGCGTCAACCGCAGTCCGGCTTTGTGGGCTCGAGCCACAATCTGAATGCTGATGATCGAATCGCCGCCAATTTCAAAAAAGTTATCATGAACACCGATCTGATCGCGGCGCAGCACGTCGGCCCAGATGCCGGCGATGACGCGTTCTCGTTCGTTCCGCGGCGCGACTAAAGAGCGTGGCGATATGTCGGCCATGAGATCAGGATGAGGAAGAGATCGACGGTCAAGTTTGCCGCTGGGAGACAGCGGCAGATGATCGAGCATTACGAAGACAGCCGGCACCATGTAGTCCGGCAAGCGACTCGCGAGGTAATGGCGCAATTCCTTGGAAACGAGTCGAGTTTCGGAAGTCACATTGTCACCAGACCCAGGCGCATCCCTGGGAACAATGTAGCCGACCAACCGCTTGTGGCCCTGGTCATCGCTCAGCAACAACACGGCAGCTTCCCGCACGTGCGGGTGCCTCAGCAGCACTCCTTCAATCTCGCCCAACTCGATGCGAAAGCCACGCACCTTGACCTGCTCGTCCAGTCTTCCCAGATATTCGATTGCGCCATCGGGCTGATATCTGGCCACGTCTCCGGTACGGTACAGCCGCGCTCCCGGATCTGCGCTGTAGGCGTTTGGCACGAACTTCTCTGCGGTTAGATCACCACGCCGGTGATATCCGCGACCGACCTGCACGCCTCCGATATGCAACTCTCCGGCGACGCCCACAGGCACTACTTCCCCACCTGCATCGAAAATCAATAGCTGGGTATTTGCCACCGGCCGGCCAATGGGAATAGTTCGGCCCACCTTCTCGCTCGTGCAGGACCAGTAGCTCACATCTACGGCCGCTTCAGTTGGTCCATATAGATTGTGCAGGTCCGCTCCCAGCCGCTGTCGGAACTTTTCGACCAGTTCCACCGGCAAAGCCTCGCCGCTGCTCATCACCTGCCGGACACTGCGGCACGATTCCACTTCCGGGGCTTCGAGAAATGCCTGCAACATCGACGGAACAAAATGCAGCGTCGAGATCTCTCGTTCACGGATCGTCTTAGTTAGATAAACCGGATCTCGATGACCTCCCGGCGCAGCTAAAACCAGTTCTGCTCCCGCCAGTGACGGCCAGAAGAACTCCCACACCGAGACATCAAAACTGAATGGCGTCTTCTGCAAAACTCGGTCTGTCGCCGTCAGTTGGTATTCCGCCTGCATCCAGAACAGACGATTGCAGATGCCGCGATGGGTATTCATCGTTCCCTTGGGACGTCCCGTGCTGCCCGAAGTAAAGATCAGGTAAGCCAGATTATCGGGCGTCACCCGGCTCTCCGGATTACTTGTCGAATGATGGGCGATGCGGGGCCAGTCTGTATCCAGCGCGATGATCGAGCCCGCGTATTCAGGCAGCGCTTCCAGCATCGCGGCTTGCGTCAGGAGCACTGCCAGACCAGCATCCTGGGCCATGAAGTCGAGGCGATCCCGCGGATACTCAGGATCCAGTGGCACGTAAGCCGCGCCCGCCTTGAGAATCCCGAAGATGCCCTCAACCATCTCCAGACTGCGCTCCAGACAAATGCCAACCAGAGTCTCCGGACCCACCCCTAACGCGCGCAGGTGATGGGCTAATTGATTGGCTCGGGTATTCAACTCAAAGTAAGTAAGACGTTGTTCTTCGAAGCTGACTGCGGTTGCCCCGGGCACGCGTTCTGCTTGTGCCTCAAGCAACTGGTGCAAGCAGGTGTCCTGCGGAAACGCGACCGCGGTTTGGTTCCACTCGGTCACGATCTGACGCCGCTCCTCCCGACTCATCATCGTCAACTGAGTGATAGGCCGATCGATGTGCTCAACAATCGATTGCAGCAGGACCTGGAAGTGCGCGAGCAGCCGAATAATGGTTTCCTGATTGAAGAGGTCTGTGTTGTATTCCAGCGCGCCGTTGATGAATCCTTCAGCGTGAGCGAGTGAGAAGGCAAGGTCAAACTTGGTAGTAGCGTCTTCTGTATTGAGAACGGAGAATTTGAGTCCCGGTAGTTGTAGAGACTTATCACCAGCAGCGTTTTGCAGGCCGAACATCACTTGAAACAGTGGCGAGCGGCTCAGGTCTCGCCGCGGCTGTAATTCATCGACCAGCTTTTCAAACGCCACCTCCTGATGCGCATATGCTCCGAGTGTCACCTCGCGCACGCGACCCAGCAACTCCATAAACGTTGGCCCACCGCTCAAGTCCGTTCGGAGCACAAGTGTATTTATGAAAAATCCAATCAACGGCTCGATCTCCGTCCGGTTGCGTCCGGCTATCGGACTGCCGACAATGATCTCTTCCTGCCCGCTGTAGCGATGCAGCAGTGTCTGAAACGCCGCCAGCAAGGTCATGTACAACGTGCAGCCTTGCTCCTGACTCAGGGCTTTCAGCTTCTCTGATTCTTCTTGCCCTAGTTTGAAGAACTCGCGCGCGCCGCGATAGCTCTGCACTGCCGGCCGCGGCCGGTCA
>DATKIS010000400.1:0-6657 GCA_035543975.1 Pyrinomonadaceae bacterium | reverse complement strand
GACGGTGCGATTGCGCGGTGTAAGTGCGGTGAGTGAACGTGTCGCCTGGGCCAGCGGGGCAGACAGCACTGTGCTGCGCACCACCGACGGCGGGGCTACCTGGAAAAAACTTACGGTAACTTCGGACAAGTTGGACTTTCGAGACGTCGACGCAATCGATTCGCGCACCGCCTATATCCTGAGCATTGGGAACGGTCCGGCCTCGCGCATTTACAAAACGACCGATGGAGGAGCGACCTGGTCGCTGCAGTTCAAGAGTGAGGACCCCAAGGCCTTCTACGACGCGATGTCCTTTTGGGACACCAATCACGGCATCGTCTTCGGCGACTCGATTGAGGGCCGGTTCTGCATCATGACTACGGCAAATGGAGGACGAACCTGGGATCGCATCCCCGCCAGCGCCTTGCCGCCGGCGCTTGAAAACGAAGGAGCGTTCGCAGCCAGCGGCACCAACATCGCCGTGTTCGGGAAGTCTCATGCATGGATCGGCACGGGCGCGGGCGCGAAGTCACGGGTGCTGGCAACCGCTGACCGCGGGCGCACCTGGAGGATCGCTGAGACGCCACTCGCGGCAGGCCCATCGGCAGGCATCTTTTCCATAGCCTTTCGAGATGCGATGCACGGTGTCGTCGTCGGTGGCGATTACAAGAAAGAGAATGAGGCAGTCGACAACCTGGCGGTAACCAGCGACGGCGGTATTACCTGGACGCTGGTGCGAGGCCTTACCGGTTTTCGTTCCGTAGTCGCTTATGTTCCAGGCGCACCCGGGCCACTGAATTCGTCACCTGCGAGGAAGGGTAGCGTCTCCACGCCAAGCCTCGTGGCTGTTGGTCCGCTGGGTACGGACTACTCCACTGACAACGGTATTACATGGACGGCGATCGAAGGCCCCGGCTTCGATACATTGAGCTTTGTCCGCGCACGTCCCGTTCGTGGTCGCCCGATTGCTTTTAGCGCCGGCGCGCGTGGAATCATAGCTAAGCTGACATTCGGATCATGAAGGCGTTAACCCACTCAAGGTAATTCGATGCAGGAATGGCGATCCACGAAATCACCCGAACGAACACGAAATGTGGTTGGTGTTATTTCGGGTATTTTAGTGGATCGTCCTCTTGTTATGGGAGAACTAATTCGCAATGACTAAGGCGCGAATGGAAACCTTCAGCGATGGTGTGATCGCGATCATCATCACCATCATGGTGCTTGAATTAAAGGTACCGCACGAGGCAACCCCGTCTGCGCTCATACCGCTGATGCCGGTCTTCCTGAGTTACCTGCTAAGTTTTGTTTACCTGGGTATCTACTGGAACAACCATCACCACCTGCTGCATGCCGTCGAACGTGTCAGCGGCGGCATCCTTTGGGCCAACCTGCACCTGCTGTTCTGGCTGTCGTTAATTCCCTTTGTCACGGCCTGGATGGGCGAGAACCATTTCGCGCCGTGGACGCTGGTGTTCTATGGCGGAGTGCTCTTTTTTGCCGCGGTCGCCTACTTCATTCTGGTGCGTACGCTACTTTCCCACCACGGACCCAATTCCCTTTTGGCGACTGCGCTCGGCAGCGACTTCAAAGGGAAGATCTCCATGGTGATTTATCTCGTAGCGATCCCGCTCGCGTTTGTGAAGTGGTGGCTGGCTGCTGGTTTGTACATTTTGGTAGCGATCACCTGGCTCGTGCCCGACCGTAGGATTGAGAAGAAACTGCCGCACTGATCGCCAGGCGCACGAAGCAGCAGCAGGAGGCAGGTGCAGGCAGCCAGCTCGACCACAGTCGAATTGGCATCACCCGCGAACGCGCGCTTGATCTGGCCAGGATGGTCTTAAGGGAGAATGCGAAAGGGCTGTACGGGTTTTGAGCGGACCGCGAGGCGTTAAAGCGAAACGCAACGGCGAACCGCCAAGACGCCGAGAGCGCCAAGAACCAAAGGGAATGCGACAGCAAGGTCTCGGCTCCGATTCCCTGTCCTGCTTGGCGCTCTTGGCGTCTTGGCGGTTTGGTTTTAGCCGGTAAAGATCGCCACCCCGGTGCGGTCCCAACTGCTCAGCACGCTGCTTCGGTTTTCGTTTCCACTCGCGCCCTGGCTTTGGGCCAGCGACCAGATGTTTCCCAGCATTGGCCCGCCTTCGCTGCCGAAGTTGCCATAAACATCCAGCCACCACCGCCCCTGAATAATCATCGGCACTACCCGCTGGAGCAGGGCGATGTCGAGGTAGTGCAGTTCCCTTCCGTTAATGAAGACGCCGGTATTGCCGAGTGAGGCGCCTGGTTGCAAGGGACCGCCGATGTCGTGATTCGGTTCCAGCGTGCACAGAACCGGACCGCCCATCACCCCCCAGGCGCCACACATACGGTCGTACCAGTAGTTCCCGCCTGGCAACGCTGAGTGGTATTTCTGTTCAAGAAAGTTGACCTGCTCTTCGCGAAGCAAGACTCCGTTGACGAAAACCTGACGAGTAGGCGCATTGGCCGGTGGCGGCGGCGCCGGGCGGGGAGACGTAGGTGTTTGCGCTGCCGCCGGAGCTACCGGCTGCGCTGCTGCCGGCGCCACCGGCTGGCTGGCAGGCTTCGGCTGACGCGGTGCGCGCCAACCCTGAAAACCCATTTCCTCAATTTTTTGTCGCAGCACCCGGACCTTACCCTGCACGTGACTCGACTGAATCGGACCAAACCCAAAGTTTGATGCGTTGATCGTGATGCGGCTCATTCCACCATCGCCGTAGTTAAGCAGGACCTGACATGTCGCCGGCCAGGTAAAACCCAATTGGAACGTTTCAGCGGAAACGAGACCGTAGCCCAAGTCTGTCGTAATCGGCCAGCCAAGCGACTTGATCGCTTCAGCACACAGTTGCTTGGCCTCATCCGGCGGCAGGGGAACCTGGAACGAGTCTTCGTGGCGTGACATGTGGGTCTCCTTGAGCGAAACAGTGGGGCTTACAAAACGACGCTGAGCGGCGAACGATAATACAGGAGGAAGATTCCTTCAAGCGGCGCAAGGGGCGCTTGCGCAAACCCACCTTAGAGCGCCAGAATTTCGTCTCGGATGTTAATCAAAGCTGCAATCAACGGTGGGCGCACTAAAGCTGAGCACCGGGCAATGCCGGTGAGCCCGGGCGAACAGGCTGCTGATGTCCTTGCGTGTCGGAATGCTGGGGCAAACGCTCTCCATGTCCATGTGCGTTCGACGTCAAGTGACAAAGGCCAGTCTCAGGAAGCGAGAGCCTTTTCGCCGAGGACATCGCCCGGACATTCCAGGCCATACGGTCGGCCGAGCCGCACGCCCGGGTTGGAGTAAGTACCGGCGCGTGGATTTTGCCGGACCCAATGGCTCGCTTCGAGGCAATTAGCGCCTGGAACGTTCTGCCTGACTTTGCGTCGGTAAACTTCGGCGAGCGGGGCGCTGTCAAACTCGCCAGACTCCTGCTATCTCGAGGTGTGGATGTTGAGGCGGGACTGTGCGACGCGAAGGCGGCCGATGTTTTTCTTGAGAGTGGCCTCGGCCAAAGTTGTCTTCGGATTCTGATCGAGCCACAGGAACAGGAGTTGGCGGACGCGCTGGCAACCGTCAGCGCGATTGAGAAGAGCTTGGGAATCGGATTACGCCAACCTTTGGGAATGCCGCCCATTCTGCTTCACGGCACGGAAGCTACTGTCTGGCCGATGATGGACGAGGCAATTACCCGTGGATACGACGTCAGAGTGGGACTCGAGGACACGTTATGCAGGCCTGACGGAACTACGGTGCGGGATAATGCCGAACTGGTGGCGGCGGCGATTCTGAGGGTGAACCAAGTCAAACGAAGGGCTGAGGACGAGAGATAAGTACCAAGAACTCGGTTCTAAGTACTCATAACCTGAGCTTTCGGAACTCTGAACTTCAGGACAATCCCGAGATTCATAGCGCCATTTCGTCGTTGATCGACTTCAGCGCGCTCTCGAGCATCGTGCGATGGGCAGGGTTGGTGGCCCCGGCCAGCTGGGTCATGATCCGGGAACGGGACAGCCGGAGTGATTCAAATTTTGCGCTGCGAGCACGCTCTTCCACGGAGGACGTGCCGCGGTTGGCTCGGGCATCCGCTGCCGCCTGTTGTCGTTCAAAGTTCTCTTCCATCTGGCCAGCTAAATCGTCGCCATCCCATCCCATAAGTACTACCTCCTGCAAGTTGTGCTTCATGGTAACACCTATTCCTCAAAGTAACACTGTGAGGCAGTGACGTTGGACGAATGCGCAGGGTCCAAAGCGACTGAAGATTTTCCAATATGTCATTTGACAGTTCTCATTTTTCATTTTCACTCAAAGCCGTCGCCCTTAATCGCATCAAGGCTCTATCTGTCAGGAATCGCTTCCCGCAATGACCAATGAGAAATGTCAAATGACATATGGAAAATCTTCAGTTCCCTTACTGCCTCCTCACTTAACACCCTTTTAAGTTAGCCACTCAACTTGCTCTTTGTAGCTCCGGCTGAGACGATTGGGCCACATCCTAATGAGTACAGCCATCCCAGCGGAAAAGAAAAAACGAATCACCCCGAGCGACGCCTGGCGCGACGCGCGTGAACTGGTTTACGCCCATCGCCACCGCCTGGCGCTCGGCATGTTATTGATGACTGTTAACCGAGTCCTGGGTCTGGTACTGCCGGCCAGCACCAAGTATCTGATCGATGACGTCATCCTCAAGCAGCGCGCTGACCTGTTGTTAACTTTGGCGCTGGCGGTTGGTGGGGCCACCCTGGTTCAGGCCGTCACTTCTTTTGCGCTTTCGCAAATACTGGGCGTGGCCGCCCAACGGGCCATCACCGAGATGCGCAAGAGCGTGCAACAACACATCTCGCGCCTCCCTATCAGATACTTCGACTCGACCCAGACCGGCATTCTTATCTCCCGCATCATGACCGACGCGGAGGGACTCCGAAATCTCGTCGGTACCGGTTTAGTCCAACTCGTCGGCAGTCTGGTTACCGCAGCCATCGTCCTGGTGGTTCTCTTCTATTTGAACTGGCGATTGACGTCAATCACCCTGCTCGCGCTGGGCGCTTTTGGCACGGTGATGGCCCTGGCCTTCAAGAAGCTGCGCCCCATTTTCCGTGAGCGCGGCAAAATCAACGCGGAGGTTACCGGGCGCCTGACTGAATCGCTGGGCGGGATTCGGATTGTCAAAGCTTACGCAGCGGAAAAGCGTGAGCAGCTGATTTTCGCGCGCGGTGCGCACCGGCTATTCCGTAATGTGGCAAGGTCGATGACCGCGGTTTCGGGCGTCATGGCTTTTTCCACCGTCATCGTGGGAATCATTGGCGTAATTCTGATTCTGGTCGGTGGACGCGAAATCCTTAACGGACAGATGTCGCTGGGCGACCTTTTCATGTACATGATTCTTACGGGTCTCGTGGCCATGCCGCTGGTCGAAATTGCGAATATCGGAACGCAGATCACCGAAGCCTTTGCCGGTCTCGACCGCATCCGCGAGATCAAACGCATGGCCACCGAAGACGAGGACGACGCTCAACGCGAACCTTGTCCACCGCTGGTTGGCGAAATCGCCTTCGAAGACGTCAGCTTCGAATACAACGACGATACGCCCGTTTTGAGGAACGTTTCATTTCGGGCGCCAGGTGGTTCCACGACTGCCCTGGTCGGATCGAGCGGTTCTGGGAAGTCGACTTTGATTAGTTTAGTGATGGCCTTCAACCGGCCCCTGTCCGGCACGATCAAGGTAGACGGACGCGACCTGGCCACGCTTCGCCTCAGAGATTATCGTAACCAACTCGGCGTGGTGTTGCAGGACAACTTTCTTTTCGACGGGACCATCGCGGAAAACATAGCCTTCTCGGATCCGCATGCCACCCGCGAGGAAATCATCGAGGCCAGCCGCATCGCCCATTGCGAAGAGTTTATCAATGGCTTTGCCGACGGCTACGACACTATCGTGGGTGAACGCGGCGTGAAGTTGTCCGGTGGACAGCGTCAAAGAGTGGCAATTGCCCGGGCAATCCTGGCCGCGCCGAAGATACTAATTCTAGACGAAGCGACATCGAGCCTCGACAGCGAGAGCGAAGCGCTAATTCAAGATGGATTGCAGTCGTTGCGGCGGGGGCGAACTACCTTCGTGATCGCTCACCGCCTTTCGACTATTCGCAGCGCGGACCAGATTCTGGTCCTGGAAACCGGCGAGATAGTGGAACGCGGTACCCATGAAGAATTGCTGGCAGCCGGCGGACGTTACCAGCAACTGTACGACAAGCAATACCACTTTGAGCGAAACCAGTTCATCAATCCAGGGGAAGACTTCACGCCCGAATTGCCGAAAGCTGCGAGCTCAGTCTCGGAATCGGGAGCACTGCCAACGAATCTTTAGCCGGCGCCGTTGAGCAAAAAGAACCGGCCACGGCCCGTCTTTTAAACGGTTGGTGTTGGTTAGTGTGATTTCGTCGGCCGCTTAAGCTGGGCGACAATTATCAATTCGGTAGGAGCAGAAACCATGGCAGATACCAATCCTCAAAACTACGCCAATCACACGCGCTGGCACCCACTGTTTCACTTTTTTGTTTTCCCGGTGATCATTATCAACTTCTTCTGGGCGATCGTGATCTTTGTTAAGGAGCCCAACTGGAATTTAGGCTGGTGGATAGTGGTCTCAAGTGCTTTGATCCTGTTGACGTTTT
>DATKIS010000399.1:0-2632 GCA_035543975.1 Pyrinomonadaceae bacterium | reverse complement strand
TTTTCTACCCCAGATACACGGAGAATACAGGGGAGGCACAGAGAAAACCTCAAATTGGGGCACGACTCTTCCGCTACCAGCGAATGTGAAAATGCTGCCTGAATGTTAGAATCGACTTCGCCCAACAAATTAGCGAGTCTCGAGGAAGTAAGTCGCACTTCCATAGGTGCCCCATTATTGATACCCATAAGTTACACCGTCCAATGCACGACCAGGCCTTCACAATTCTTGAATACCACGAACTCCGGGCGCTGATTCGCCGCGGCGCTCAAACTCCCATGGGACAGATCCGGGTGGAGGCATTGGCGCCGCTTGAAAGTTTGTCTGAACTGGAGCGGGAACTTTCGGCGGTTGCCGAATGTGTTGACTTGCGCAAACGGGGCGTCTCCTGGAGGTTTAATGACCTCGGTGATCCTTCAGATAGGATTGCACTATTGCGGGTGGCGGGTGCATCGCTGGAGATTCCTGCGATTCTGGAGCTCAAGCTTCTGACGGAACAGGCGATGGCCGCCCGGGCGTCGATTCTGGCTGAGCGCGACCAGTCGCCGGTGTTATGGAAACTCGTTGCCGAACTTCCCAACGATTTGAGCCGCCTCAGCGCTCGCATCGCCAACAAGATTCTGCCAACCGGGGAACTGGACGATCGCGCCAGTCCTGAGTTGGGGCGAATACGTCATGAGATTGGCGTCTTGCGTTCCCGGATTACTCGAACGCTCGAAAGCTTGATGCGCAAATCCGGAGAGGCAATTCAGGATGAGTTGGTGACCATCCGCAACGACCGTTTCGTTATTCCGGTTAAGTCTGATCACCGGGCACGGGTTACCGGCGTAGCTCATGGCTATTCATCATCCGGAGCAACTGCTTTCGTCGAACCACTGGAGACAATCGACTCCAACAACGAATTGCAGGCCCTGCACGAGGCTGAGTTGCGCGAAATCTTTAAGATACTCTTCGGCCTGACTGAGGAGCTTCGCGCGCAATTGCCGGCGATTGAAATGGCCGCCCAAGTGGTTGCCGAGCTTGACTTCGTAAACGCCAAGGCCGCATTTCATCAGAAGTTTAACTGCGTGATTCCAGAGATTGCCGGAAGCGCAGGCATCGTGCCTGCAGAGTTAGCCGGAACATTCGAACTCGTCGAAGCGCGCCATCCCCTTCTTGAAGAGAACCTCCGTGCGTCAGGCGCCGCAGTGGTGCCCGTCTCATTTCAACTCGACGAACAGAACAACTCGATGGTCATCTCCGGCGCCAACGCCGGCGGCAAGACCGTGGTGTTAAAGACTGCTGGACTGCTCTCGCTAATGGCGCTTTCCGGCGTGCCGGTACCAGCGCGGCAGGCAAGGATTCCGTTTTATGCGTCCGTGCTCGCCGACATAGGTGACCATCAATCGCTGGCCGCAAACCTGTCCACCTTCACCTCTCACGTGGCAAACATCGCGCGCATGATCGAGATTTGCAAAGCTCCAGCCCTGGTTTTGCTTGACGAGGTTGGAACGGGAACCGATCCCGAAGAAGGTTCAGCTCTGGGTGTCGCAGTGGTTGATCGTTTTCGCAACGGTTGCGGGGCGCACGTTATGGCCACGACGCACTACAGCGGACTCAAAATGTATGCAGGCAATGAAGACGGCGTGCTAAACGCCAGCGTAGAGTTTGATGAAAAGACGTTGCGCCCAACTTATCGGCTGGTGGTCGGCGTCGCCGGATCTTCGTCGGGACTCGAGATTGCCAGGCGGTTTGGAATTCCCGATAAGGTCATTGACGTTGCACTGGAGTCGGTAAAGGATTCCTCGCGCCAGGCTACTGAATACCTCCGCCGGATAAAACGTGAGTCGGAAGAAGCGGAAGCTCTGGCCAAGGCGCTCGAAGAGGAGCGCGCCGCAGTCGCGGAAAAATTTGCGTCGCTGAACAAAATAGCCGAGAAGAAAGAGCACGAACGTGAGATGGTCTTTCAAAGGGCGCTCGAAAAAATAGTCACTGAGTTTGAAAAGCGCTCGCGCGAACTGGTGGCCACCATCCAGGATAAATCTGAGCGTCTAAAAGTTGAGCGCGAGTCGCAACGTCGAGTGGCTGAGCTTAAACGTGAAGCACAACGCGCCACGAATGCGGGAAGCAAGAGGGAAAGCATTGCCGTGTCGGCGAGCGCCAGCGCCCGGGGAGTTCGAGTTGTGCGTGACGGACAGGTCGTGCCGAAGGACGCCGGCAAAGATATTGGCGACGCTCCAGGGTCCGAGGATCTGAGTTACGTTTTCGGATCCACGAGAGAAATCGTCGTGGGGGATAGAGTTAAGCTGCGGTCGTTTGGATCGATTGGGATCGTGGACAGCTTAAAGGATGGCGAGGCGGAGATCCGCGTGAAATCTCTGCGGCTGAGAGAGAAACTGGAGAATCTCGAACTGGTTGAAGTCGTAACTCCGACCAAGTCGAAAACTGGTAAGTACGAGCGCTTACGCGAGGCTCGCAATACCGAGGTCCGGTTGAAGACTGAAGGTCACACGGGCAAATCAGAACTGAACGTGATCGGCCAAACCACCGACGAGGCGGTTGACGCCGTAGACAAGTTTCTCGACGAAGCTTCGATGGCTGGTCTTGGGCAGGTGCGCATCATTCATGGCCACGGCACTGGGGCTTTGCGGCG
>DATKIS010000398.1:0-3159 GCA_035543975.1 Pyrinomonadaceae bacterium | reverse complement strand
TGAATACGTTTACCGATTTCATCGCCTCCGCCGAGCATCTGGTTAAGAACAAATACACGTCGAGCGATCGCCTGGTAATTCAGGGTGGCAGCGCCGGTGGTCTGTTGGTTGGCGCAGTCACAAACATGCGTCCCGACCTGTTTAAGGCGGTGGTAGCGCAGGTGCCTTTTGTCGACGTGCTAAACACCATGCTCGACGCTTCATTGCCGCTGACGACCAGCGAATATATCGAGTGGGGCAATCCGAATGAGAAGGACGCCTACATGTACATGAAGAAGTATTCGCCTTACGACAATGTCACGGCGAAGAATTATCCCTCCATGCTGGTGAAGGTTTCACTCAACGACAGTCAGGTGCCTTACTGGGAGGGCGCCAAGCTGGTGGCGAAGCTGCGCAACATGAAGACCGACAATAATCCGTTGCTGCTGAAGACCAATATGGGCGCTGGTCACGGTGGTTCGTCCGGCCGCTATGACTATCTGCGCGAGGTGGCGTTTGACTATGCCTATATGCTCTGGCAAATGGGCGTGGCGGAATAATTCAAAACCCTATTGGGTCGGAAACCTAAGAGGCGGCTCTCGCGTGAGTCGCCTTTTTCTTGCGGTGTAGACGAAAGGCGATCTACGAAATAACACGAAGGTTCACAAAGTTTACTCGTTGATGTTGTCGAGCCCGTTAAATGCCCAGGTCTTTCCCACACGCTTAAACGAATAGATGACGACCTCATCACCAGCGGCGTTCTTGCAGGCGACGCTGAATTCCTTTGGTCGGGCCGGATCAGTTTGTGGTTGAGCGGCGGCGAAGCACTTCGCGGCACTGCCCTCATGATTGAAGACATCGCGATAGCGCCTGATGAGTTGCGCCTTAGTCCGGACGGTTGGCATTCCGTAAGGCATGGAGATTGGAAACTGCGACAAGCCGGCAACCGCTGCCTTGTCGCCCTTGATGACGGCGGATTTGAACTTATCCCAGAAGGACGAGATTGAAGCAGTGCCCTGAACCAACCTCTCGGGGGACGAAGCTCGCAAGAAGCCTGCGAGCCCAGCAGTACTGCCCAGCATCAGACTTCCAGCGAGCACTAAGGCGCGGCACGATTTAATCGGCTTCAAAATAGTCATCCTCCTTGATTTCAAAGGTGTGTTGGTGATTCAGGGTCTGATTACCTGGTACAACCGCTCTAGACAGATTCAAGTCCGAAGGGCCGTCAGTTAGTAGCCACGTCCGTAAGGGCGTGGACATAGTTCGAAGTTGATACTCCAGGCCCGAAGGAACGACATAGATATCGCACCTTCGGCGCTGAGACACAGTCAGGATTTCTACCACGCCCTTACGGGCCTGGCTACTAACTAACGGTCCTTCGGACCTAAGGATGTGGGTGTCGTTGTCAGGAAAGTGCTCACACCTTCGCTGGGAAACCCAACCCCCAATCCCTACCGGGTTGCGGTCGAGTGACGGTTGGGAGTTAAATAAAGGCGAAAGCAAAGACAAAGCAATGGTAGGAACAACACTGGGGAATTACAAGATTCTCGAGAAGCTCGGCGCGGGCGGTCAGGGAACGGTCTATAAAGCGGTGGACTCCAAACTCGGCCGCACGGTTGTCATCAAAGTCCTGCCGGAGGAACTCGTAGCCAGGGAAGCAAACTTGAAGCGCTTCGAGCGCGAGGCGCGCCTGGCTTCTTCTCTCGACCATCCCAACATCTGCACAATATTCGACCTCAACGTCATTGACGGCGTGCACTTCATTGCGATGCAGTATATCGCCGGCCGCAACGTGCGGCAGCTGGTCAACGGAAAACCCCTCCAGCTCGAGAGCGCGCTCTCCATCGCCATTCAAGTCACGGACGCCCTTGCCGTAGCTCATGCCCAGGGAATCATTCATCGCGACATCAAAGCCGGCAACGTCATGGTCGACCCCAAAGGCCAGGCGAAGGTCCTTGATTTTGGACTGGCAAAACTGCTTGACGACGATGCGGCGCGGACCTCCGGCATTCATCACACTGAACTCACCGAAGTTGGCATTCCCTACGGAACCGCAACCTACGCCGCCCCCGAACAGGCCCGCGGCGATCGGGTCGATTCCCGAGCAGATATCTTTTCGACAGGCGTGTTGCTCTACGAAATGCTGACCGGCTCGTGGCCCTTCAAAGGCAAGACGGCCGTCGACGTGCGTCATGCGGTGCTGAATCAGGAACCGGTGCCCATTAGCGAAGCGCGGCCGGACGCGGTGCCAGAGCGTTTACAGCAGATCCTTGATCGTGCGCTCAAGAAGCATCCACGCGATCGATATCAGCAGGTAGGGCAATTTCGCGACGATCTGCGCGCCGTGGTGCGCGACCTGGCCACTTCGAGCGGTGCGCTTATCGACGAGAGTGGTTTGCCTGTTGCCCCTCGCCACCTACACAAAGAAGGACCGTTGGCGCGCGCCGTTCGCTGGTTCAAGAGCGTAACCGGTAGCGAAACCTCAGCCGAGTCCAGCCGCCGGAGTGTTTCCCAGCCGCGTGACGCGCACGAAACGCCTACCACGCTGGGCGACCGCGAACGCAAGAGTATTGCGATCATGCCTTTCAAGAATCTGGGCAACGACCCGGAGACAGCTTTTTACGAGTTTTCGCTGGCGGACGCGGTTATCACAGAGCTGGCTCGGGTCCGCTCATTAATCGTGCGTCCTTCGTCAGTTATCGTTAAATATCAGGGGCAGCAGTTTGACCCGGGCGATGTAGGTCGCGAGTTGAGCGTGGACGCTATTCTCACCGCCAGCTTCCTTCGTTCTAAAGAACACCTGCGAGTAACAGTGCAATTGCTGGATGTAAGGAACAGCGAGATTCTCTGGAGTGACCGGATTGATGCAGACGCCAGCGATATCATTGCCGTGCAGGACACGATTGTGCAGCACATCGTTGCCGGCCTGCGGGTAGAACTCAGCCCGGATGAGAAGGTCGACCTGGCGAAAGGGTCGACCAGCGATGCGGCCGCCTCCGAAGAATACCTGCGTGGGCGTCACTACCTTGGCCAATTTATCTACCACACCATTGGTCGCGCCGACCTGGATGCCGCAATCAACCACTTTGAGAGAGCCACCGAGCTGGATCCCAATTTTGCCCTCGCCCATTCTTCGTTGGGAAGTTGTTATGTCACCCGCGTCCTGAAAGGCCTGGGAGA
>DATKIS010000397.1:0-4522 GCA_035543975.1 Pyrinomonadaceae bacterium | reverse complement strand
TCCGCGCACTCCCGCCCTGGCGGTTTCATCGGCGATCGCGTCTTCGAAGGAGTACATGTCGCAGTAAGTGGTGGTGCCACCGCGAATCATCTCGGCCAGACCCAACCGCGTTCCCGCTCGCACAAACTCTTCGGAAACATTCTTGGCCTCGGCGGGAAAGATGAACTTCGTCAGCCAGTCCTGCAGATCGAGGTCGTCCGCCAGACCCCTGAACAACGTCATGGGAATGTGGGTGTGTCCGTTAATAAGCCCGGGGATAATTATCTTGTTGCGAGCGTCAACGGTTTGGGCTGAGGTGAAACGTCGAACGATGTCCTTGCGCTGGCCCACTGCGACGATGCGACCATTTCTGATGGCCACGCCGGCGTCCTCAATGACCCGATGCCCCTTGTCCATAGTTACGAGCGTGCCATTCAGCACCAGGAGATCTACGGCCGTCATGCGCGTCCCCCTTCGTTGTGCGGTTGCAGGTAAGTTGAGGCTCAGAATCGTAACGACTAAAGCGATGACAGTGAATGTTTCTTTTAGCATAAGGTAGAGGGGATCCAGCACCTGCCTGATAGCAACGTCAGGGTTGACGTTGACGAGTACCATTTAGCAGATTCACTTCGTGACCAAGAAAACGATCCACGAACCATCACGAAAGATCAGTGACAAAGTTTCGTGTGGTTTCGTGGATCGTTTCCTCCAACAAACCAACCAGTACGCTCTCAGGAGTGAGCCTGGTGAAATCACCAAGGCTATTCGTTAGCCGCATCCTTGGCCGCGCCGATTAGAAAACGCGCGTCGAACGCCCGCGGCAGCAGCTCCTTCATCTGGCAAGTCTCGGTTTGGCCATGAAGGTTTGCGAGTATGATCGTAGCCTCGTCGCCGCAAAATTCATGAATAATCTGCCGGCAGGTACCGCACGGGGGAGTCAAGGTTTCCGTGTTCGCCACAACAGCCAACTCGGTAAAGTGTCTCTCACCTTCGGACAGCGCTTTCCAGATGGCCACGCGTTCAGCGCAAACCGTTAATCCGTAACTCGCGCTTTCAACGTTGCACCCGGTGTAAACCTTCCCGGCAGCGGTCTTCAGCGCCGCGCCCACCAGGAAATTTGAGAAGGGCGCGATTGATTGCATCCGGGCCTGCCTGGCCGTTTCGATTAGTTCGCTAAAATTCTCTTCGCTCACGATTGGCCTCCGACTGAGGTTAAAGCGCCGGCCAACCTCTCCCGAATTTTGCCGCTGATTAGATCAATGCTCACTAAATTATGCCCGCCTTCCGGAATAATGACATCTGCGTAACGCTTCGAGGGTTCGATGAACTGCATATGCATGGGCCTTACTGTGGCGAGGTATTGCTCGATAACCGATTCCACCGTGCGCCCGCGTTCGGCGACGTCCCGGCCCAAACGACGGATGAAACGGATGTCATCAGGAGTATCAACGAAAACTTTGACGTCCAGTTGTTCGAGGAGTCGCGGGTCGGCAAAGATGAGGATGCCTTCGACGATGACAATCGGCTTAGGTTCTACGGCGCGCGTTTCGTGCGAGCGAGTGTGCGTCCGAAAATCGTAGATGGGCAACTCAATCGGTTCGCCCGCCCTCAATTTGCGCACATGGTTTACGAGTAGATCGTTATCGAGGGCATCCGGATGATCGAAGTTTGCCAGCTGACGAAAGTCGAGCGGCATGTCTTTGAGGTTACGGTAATAGGAGTCCTGCTGAATAAAAACGACTTCGCTGGCCTCGACCGTTTCCAGAATCCGGTTTGCTACTGTGGTCTTGCCCGATCCGGTCCCGCCGGAAATACCAATTATTAGGCTCATTAACTATCTTTTATCGCTCAGTTCTCGAATCAAGTCCAATGAGCAGGTCCAGTGTCATCGAAGGCGGGCGGCAATTCGATCCACTAAACGACACCAAAGTGCTCGAAAGTGTTTCGGGTTGGTTCGGGTTCCTTCGTGGATCGCTCGACTGCGTGCGTCCACACCCTCCCCCCACTAGTCAGCTGGCAAGTGTGATATTAGCCGCCTCAACAACTGGGTAAACACATTCCGCACTCGCGCGCCGGTTTCCATTACCTCTTCATGGTTAATGGGACTCTCACTTATGCCGGCCGCCATGTTGGTGATGCAGGAGATACCCAGCACCTGCATGTTCATGTGGCGCGCCACAATGGCTTCCGGGACAGTGCTCATGCCGACGGCGTCCGCTCCAAAGGATCGCAGCATATGAATCTCAGCCGGCGTCTCGTAACTTGGGCCCTGCAAAGCGGCGTAGACACCGCGCCGGACGATGACTCCCAGCTCGCGCGCTTCTTCAACTACCCGCTCCTGCAAATCGCGCGAATAAACTGCCGTCATGTCAGGAAAGCGTGGCCCAAAACGATCGTCGTTGGGTCCGCGGAGAGGACTCGACCCCATCAGATTCAGATGATCGCTGATGACCATCAACGCCCCCTGGGCCAGCTGCACATCGATCCCACCGGCTGCATTAGTCAGGATCAGAGTTTCAATCCCGAGCAACTTGAAGGTGCGAATTGGGAAAGTGACTTCTTCGAGCGAATAGCCTTCGTAAAAGTGGACCCGTCCCTGCATTGCCAGCAGCGGCACGCCTTCCACCTTACCAATCACTAAAGTACCCGCATGGCCCTGCGCCGTTGAGACGACAAAGCCGGGGATTTCCCCGTAAGGGATGCGAACCTGTTCTTCAAACTCATCGGCAAACCCGCCGAGACCACTGCCGAGGATAATCGCCACGCGCGGTTGTTCCGAGATGCGCGCCTGAATGGTGCGCGCAGCATGTTCAGCGCGTGAATAGAGGTCGGTATTCGCCATTACTTCAACCATCATGTCAGAACCACCTGCGTAAGCGGGTGGCTCCGTTTGGTCAGAACCACCTGCGTAAGCGGGTGGCTCCGTTTTGGTCAGCCGGCTCGGTTGTCCACAATCCGCCCGCTAACGCAGGCGGTTTCATCCTTATCGTTCCTTCTCGTAGGGAATCCCAAGCGAACGCGGGGGCCGTGACGAACCAATAAAACCCGCCAGCACCACAATCGTCAAAACATAGGGGACCATTTGGATAAACTGTATGGGGATGTCATCGCCTGACGGAAGCTTAACCACACCCTGCATCTGAATTGTTATGGCCTCGGTCAGTCCGAAGAGTAAACACGCCAGCAAGGTCTGCACTGGCCGCCATTTTCCAAAGATCAGAGCCGCCAGGGCAATGAAGCCACGCCCCGAAGTCATGTTGCGCGTAAACAGCGACGACTGGCCGATCGAAAGATACGCACCTCCGATTCCAGCCAGCAATCCAGAGAGCAGGACGCCTGCATATCGCATTCGCGCCACTCGCACGCCCGCTGCGTCAGCGGCCTCAGGGTTCTCGCCGACTGAGCGCAGGCGCAATCCGAACGGAGTCCGATAAAGGACGTACCAGCTAATCGGGACCATGGCAAAAGCGATCACGATCGGCGTCCAGGGTATCAGCTGCTCTTTCGGAAGTTGTGGAGTTGAGCCGGAAGAAAGGAAGAAGGCGCCGCTTAGCAAAGCAGGCATCCCGATCATCAGGATATTGATGGCAGTTCCGGTGACCACTTGATCGGCTCGATAACGAATGCAAGCAACGGCGTGAATCGCCGCGACTAAGGTACCGGCCAACATACCCGCCAATAGCCCAACGAAGGGGTTGCCCACCGCATACGTCACCGCCGCGGCGGTAAACGCGCCCGCCAGCATCATGCCTTCGAGCGCAATGTTGATGACGCCGGATCGCTCCGAGAACAGTCCACCGAGCGCCGCCAGGATCAATGGCGTCGACAGTCGTATGGTCGACCAGATTAGTGCGATGGTGAATATTTCTGCCATTCTAGACCCTCAGATGTCCGACCCGTCCACTTTTGGAGTGCGGCGGCTTGATGCCGCTTTCTCACTCTTTGGGGGTGCGGCTTGACGCCGTTTGCTGCGGTAGAGATCAAGTATTCGCTCAAGCCGCCGGATACCAAAGCGGCGTCAAGCCGCCGCACTCCAAACGACAAACTAAAGTGTGTCGGACATCGCTTAAGCTTTCCCGCCCTTGAACCATCCAAACCTGGCAAACGGTCCGCGGAACATTGCTTCCGCCGCCACAAACAAGATTATCGTTCCCTGCAGGACCTGCACGATGTCCTTGGTAACGTGCTCGGTAAAAGCGTCCACCGGTATGCCCCCGCGCTGGAGCACCGCAAACAGCAGCGCCGAGATGATGACTCCTACTGGATGATTGCGACCGAGAAGCGCGACTGCAATTCCGGTGAAACCATAGTTATCGGAGAATCCATCGTAATAACGGTAGCGATAACCGAGAACCTCGTTGATGCCTACCATTCCAGCCAGCCCGCCTGAAATAGTCATCGCCAGAATGATTTGCTTCCGGACAGAAATGCCGCCGTACTCCGCTGCGCCAGGGTTGGTCCCCGTGGATCGTAGCTCATAACCCCATTTTGTTCGCCACAGGAAAAGATAGACCAATCCGCAACAAACCAGGGCCAGCACAAA